>CAJUKF010000052.1:6635-17533 GCA_910587355.1 uncultured Muribaculaceae bacterium | reverse complement strand
ATACTCGCCCTTTTCTAAAAGGCGACTGCATCAACGTCTCCGCTGAATAGTTACCCGCTTAAGAAATAATTCTTAAATAAAGTTAAGGCTTTTTGCTGAAAATGTAAAAATGCCTACCTTTGCACCCGGTAATGCGCAAGCATACCGACAATTCATTTATTCACTCTAAAAAATTTCTAAGAATGCACTTAAATTCTGAAGAAAAAGTACAGATCTTCGAGAAGTACGGTAAGGGTAAGACTGACACTGGCTCGCCTGAAGCACAGATTGCATTATTCTCGGTCCGTATTGCTCATTTGACTGAGCACCTCAAGTCAAATCACAAAGATCATACAACCGAACGCGCCCTTAAGATGCTCGTAGGTAAGCGTCGTCGTCTGCTCGACTACCTGATGCGCAAAGACATCAACCGCTACCGCGCCATCATCGCTCAGAAAGAGCTCGGCATACGTAAATAAGCCGTCCGCGCGAAAAAATCTCAAAAGCCGTCTCCTCAGCGAGGCGGCTTTTTCTATAGCCTCTCTTCCATTGTGATTTACGGTTTTCAATAGATATGACAACAAACCAACTGCGTGCGCATCTGGCCATGCTCGGCGCCAACGTATTATGGGGCGGTATGGCTCCAATGGTGAAGATAGTAATGGCATCGGGTCTTGTGACATCGCTGATGCTTACAAATTTCCGTATGGCCGGTGCAGCCGTGCTCTTCTGGTGCACTTCGCTTTTCACACCCCGAGAGCACGTGCCGGCAGCCGACTTGCTGCGGCTTGCCGGTGCCGCTATGCTTGGCATCGTTTTCAATCAGGGCTGTTATGTGTTCGGCGTGGGCCTTACGTCGCCCGGCGAGGCATCTGTGATTACCACCACAATGCCTATGTGGGTGATGCTTCTCGCTGCTGTTTTGCTCCACGAACCAATCACGCTCAAGAAAGCCGGAGGCATTGTGCTCGGAGCCGCCGGAGCGCTCATTCTTGTATTCTCATCGGCCTCGGCGGTTACGTCTTCGGCATCCAACCCGGCATTGGGCGATGTGCTTGTGCTTACCGCGCAGCTCAGTTATGCGCTATATCTCACTTTCTATAGAAATTTTATCCGTAAATACTCAGTCGTCACGCTGATGAAATGGATGTTCCTTTTCGCATCCCTCGCAGTTGTACCGCTGTCGCTGCCGCAATGGCTTGCAACAGACTGGAAATCGTTTACGCTCGCCGAAGCCGGCGGTGCTGCGTATATAGTCGTCGGAGCGACATTCCTCTCATATATCTGTGTGATGATTGGCCAGAAGAATCTGCGCCCGACCCTTGTGGGAATGTACAATTATGTGCAGCCGGTAGTGGCCTGCGCAATAGGCATTATGCTGGGGCTCGACACATTCACGGCCATTAAGATACTTGCCGTAGCATTGATTTTCTCCGGCGTCTATCTGGTGAATATAAGCAAAGCTGCGAAAACTGATAAGAATTAGAGGCTGAATATATGGAATTATTCCGGTTTCGAGAAGATGTCAAGATACATTCGGCGAGTATGCTTGCCGAGGTCTGAAAGCGTCTGAAATTCAAATCCGAGTTTGTCGGTATAGAAACTCAGCGTTCTCGGATTATTGAGAGCATCGACTGTGATGAACTGACAGCCTGATATGCGTATCGACGTAAACGTAAGGCGTATAAAATCTACGATGATGCGTCCTATTCCTTTTGACTGCGCATCTTTGCGGACGGCAAGATGACCTATATTGACTGCCGGATATGTTGGCTGGCGGCTAAATATATCTGCGTATTCAGCGGATAGATTAGGGAAATTGATTCTATCCTCATACTCAAGTGATAAGATGTCATTTGCAAGTGTAAAAAGACCGACCATCTCTCCGGTATCTGTTACAGTGCATTTATAGGGTATGAGATAACCATATTTGCGGCATAGTCGAACTTCATCATGGAAGAAATCATCTATTTCAGGGCAACCGCATGAAAAAGCAGAGAGCGACTGTAAATCGCCCTCTTTAATGCGTTTAAAGGATAACTCAGAATTCAAAAAACGGGTTTTTGCCGCCATTGTTTTTCAGAATTATTTCATAAGTCTGTTTTGCTCTTTCGTACAATTCTCTTTCACGGGGCGTGAAATCCCCGTTCATTTTGCGCGCCATTTCTCTGTGGAAGTGTTCCACTTCCTCGCGCGTCATTGGTGGATTGGGGTTGCTGGGAATCATTGTGTTATAGTTTTGGTATGGCAAAATTAATAAATTCTAATTAGATAACAAATTAACGGTCGAAAAAAGAAGTTAAATACAATACATTTTAGCTTCTACCTGTCGAAAGTTGCTTATTGGTTGCTTTTTCTGTGCTTTGTAGTAAAAAATAACCGCCTGAAACTCAGTGAGTTAAAGGCGGCTGAACGTACCCCCGTAGGGAATCGAACCCTAAACTGAGGAACCGGAATCCTCTATTTTATCCATTAAACTACGGAGGCGTGAGTTTTTGGAGCGTTTGCGACTGCAAAAGTAATTATTTTTTTGTAGTTTTGCAAAATAAAAAAGCAAATGAAATGAAAGTGAAAATTGACCAAAGCTGGCAGGAGCCTCTGAAGGCACAGTTTGACGCACCTTATTTTGAGACGCTTACGAGCTTTGTGCGCCAACGCTATAGTGTTACGCAGGTGTTTCCCCGTCCGGCGAATATTTTCGCTGCTTTCGATTCATGCCCCTTTGATAAGGTAAAAGTTGTGATTATCGGTCAGGACCCTTATCATGAGCCCGGACAGGCACATGGCCTCTGTTTCTCTGTGCAGGATGGCACGCCTATGCCTCCTTCACTTGTAAATATTTTCAAGGAAATGGTCTCCGATACAGGCGGTACGATGCCGGCATCGGGCGATTTGTCATATCTTGCGCGTCAGGGGGTGCTGCTGCTGAACGCTACACTTACTGTCGAAGCTCATAGAGCAGGTTCTCATCAGGGACATGGCTGGGAAGTGTTTACCGATGCTGTAATCGACGCTGTCAACCGCGGGCGTGAGCATGTAGTATTTTTGCTATGGGGCTCATATGCAATCCGTAAGGGCGAGCTGATTGACCGCTCGAAGCATCTTGTGCTCACTTCTCCGCATCCCTCCCCACTCTCGGCTTACCGTGGCTTCTTTGGCAATCATCATTTCAGCAAGGCCAACGAGTATCTGTGCGAGCATGGTATAACACCTATAAAATGGCTGCCATGAGAGCAGGGCTTACACTTGTCCTCGTATTCTTTGCAGCTGTAGTCTGGGCTCAGCGCGTGGCCGATACGATGACGGGGATTTTTGACGAACATGTGAAGTCGCTGCAAGTCAATTTCGCCGATGATTTCTTCGCATCGCCGATTGTTGTGCTCGGCAGCAACGACCGCATTGTGATTTCGTTTGATTATCTCGGCGACGAGCGGCAGTATCTCCGGTATTCGCTCGAGCACTGCAATGCGTCATGGCGGCCGTCCGGACTCACCGACAGTGAGTTTCTTGACGGATTTAACGAGGGTCTGATTGAGGATTTCGATTACTCGCAGGCTACTGTTGTGCCATATGTGCATTATCGCCTCGCCATTCCAAACGAACAGGTAAATCCTGTGATTTCGGGTAACTATCTGCTGAAAATCTATAAAGAAGACGCGCCCGAAAATGTGCTCCTTCAGTGCCGTTTTATGGTTACGGAAGCGACTGCACCGGTGTCGGCCAGCGTGTCGACACAGACCGATATAGACTACAACAAATCTCACCAGCAGCTGTCGATAGCCGTAGATACAGAGCGTGCGCTTGTCGAAGACCCTTTCAACGATTTGATTGTCGTTGTCGGGCAGAATGGTCGGCTTGACAACGAGACAGCTTTCCGTCAGCCATTGCGAATGAGCGGACGGACCGCGATTTACGAACATCAGAAACCGCTGATTTTTGAAGCCGGCAACGAATATCGCCGTTTTGAGACTGTGAACGAGCAATATCCCGGCATGAGAATTGACCATATTGAATTTTTTGAGCCTTATTATCATTTCGTCATTGCCGAGGATGCACCGCGCGATGAAGAGACGTATCTGTATGATGAGACACAGTCGGGCCGTTATATGATTAGGCGTCAGGGTGCGGACGACAGCGATGTCGAAGCCGATTACGGTGTGGTACATTTCACGCTTGATTATCCTGAGTCGCCCGGAACGATGATTTTTCTTGACGGAGACTTTGTGCAGCGGCGTTTTGACGAAAACTCGCGTATGCAGTACAACTATTCGACCGGGCGCTACGAGCGCGCCATGCTTCTGAAGCAGGGCAGTTACAACTATCAGTATCTCATAGTGCCGCCGGGCGAGCGCCGAGGCTTTACCGGAGCCATAGAAGGCGATAAATATCAGACAATGAATGAATATACGGTGCGTGTGTATCATCGTCGCCGCGGCGAACGGTACGACCGCCTGATTGGCACTGCTGTAGTGCGCACGGATTTTAAGTAGACAATTATGATTCAGATACAGGATACTCTTGTAAGCCTCGACCTTGCCGAGCGCTTTTTTTGCTGTGACCTCGATGCCTGCAAAGGCGCATGTTGCCTCGAAGGCGATTCAGGCGCGCCTCTCGCCCCGGGTGAAGCCGATACTCTGCGCGAGATTTTGCCGGAGATTTGGAATGATTTGCTCCCGGCGGCTCAGCGCGAGATAGAGGCAAACGGTGTAAGTTTTATTGATGTGGAGGGCGATGAAGTGACTTCGCTTGTCGAAGGCGGCAACTGCGTGTTCAGCACCCTTGATGAGAAAGGCGGCTGGATATGCGCCATTGAGCGCGCCTACCGTGAGGGCCGGATAGGATTTTACAAACCGGTATCATGTCATCTGTACCCCGTGCGGCTCAAACAATATGATACGTTCACGGCCGTGAACTTTCACCGGTGGAAAATCTGCAAGGCAGCCGAAGTGCTCGGCCGTGCCAAAGGAATACGGGCATACCGTTTTCTTGAAGGACCGCTGCGCCGTCGCTTCGGCGATGCATGGTATGAAGAACTTGTTGTTACGCTCGATGAATATATCCGCCAGTATGGCGGCGACAATGCAATCGACTGAGCGGACCTGCACGCATTAATCTTAATTCTTTTCCGCGTCGTCGGGCAGGGCATAGGGCACCGGTTCGTCGAGCAGGCTGCGTATTTTCGGGCCGCGGTTTTTCTTTGCCTCCTTTGCTTTGCGCCGTGCTGCTTTCAGTGAATCCTTTTCGGCAGCAGCTCTGTCCAGTGAATCCAGATAGCGGTTTGCCGCCACTGTATCGGCTTCGTGTGCTTCTGCATATTTAGATATGTCTCTGTCGCCATATACAGAGCACATTTTTATGCCTGCCGCGACCGCAGTTGCGGCTATGACAATAGCTATTTTGGCATATTTGCCGGCGTTTTTCATAAGTAATTTGAAATCAGAATTGTCGCAATCAGCACAGGCGCCACGTACTTGATGATGAAGAGTATTATACCTGTGAAGGGCGAACGGAGAGTGCCGTTGTTGCTGAGCTCATCGGCAAGCAGATGCTTCGGAGCGAACCAGCCCATATAGATGCAGACACCCAGCGATATGACCGGCAGGAATATGTTTGTGGTCACCTGGTCGAAGAGGTCGAACACAGTGAGGCCGAAGATGCGGAAATCCGCCAGACTACCGAACGACAGAGAGCAGACGGCACTAAAGCCCAGAAGAGGGAGCAGAACGATGAATACGCCGGCGCGACGGCTGAGTCTGAACCGGTCAATCATCATCTTTACCGATACTTCGGCAATGGAGATTGTCGAAGTAAGCGCTGCCACGAGAAGCAGCAGGAAGAAAAGCGCGGACCAGACACGTGGAGCCGGCAGATTGGCGAAAACTTCCGGAAGTGTTACAAATACCAGTGTGGCGCCACGGAGCGGTTCGCTGTCGAGCCCGAAACTTTTTACCGCCGGGAATATAATCAGACCCATCAGCACCGCCACAAGCAGGCTGAGCAACGAAACAATCACCGATGTGCGCACGAGCTTTGTGTCTGCCGGATAATACGACGAGTAAGTGATGAGTATGCCCATGCCGAGGCTGAGGCTGAAAAATGCCTGTCCTAACGCGCTTACCACAACGCCGGGAGTAATACGGCTGAAATCGGGGGTGAGGAAGAATTTCACTCCTTCGCCCGAGTCAGGCAGCGACAGGGTGATGAAGCAGAGCACAAGAAGAATGACAAACAGAAGCGGCATGAGCACGTTCGACAGATTCTCGATGCCTTTCCTTACGCCACCGAGGAGCACCGCTATATTAATGGCAATCATTGCATAGGTATAAAGAAGCGGCCGCAAATCCGAACTTACGTATTCGTCCATTTTGGCTGAGAAGGTGCCTCGGAGCGACTGCTGGCTGGCGGCAGCGTTAAGTGTATCGTAAAGACCGCCTCCGACACTCTCTATGAAGTATTCGAGTGTCCAGCCTGCCACAACCATATAATAGCATATGATGATATATGATGCAATTACGGCAAGCAGACCGGTAATCCACCATTTGGAGAGTGGAGAAAGTTTTTTGAACACACCGATAGCATCGGAGCGGCCTCCGCGTCCGAGCGAAAACTCGGCGAGCATAACCGGAATGCCGAGCAACAGCACACACACAATGTAAAGCAGCAGGAAAGCGGCACCGCCGTTTGTCTGCGTTTCTGCCGGGAAACGCCACACGTTTCCGAGGCCAACGGCACTGCCTACAGTGGCGGCAATCAGGCCGATTTTTGTACCTAATTCGTTTTTAGAAGACATATTTCCGGAATAGTGATACTGGTAAGAGTTACAACATTGCAAAATTATCCATAATTGTGGTAAAAACAAAGAACGGGAGTTTTTTTTACCGAAAAAAATTAGTACCTTTGCGGCGCAAGAACGGAGGCTGCCGCTCCGGCAGGCCCGTTTGTTTCCCTCTTACTGAAGACAACCAACTTACATAATCAAATAAAATGGTAAACTATAAAGAACTCGGTCTTGTGAACACCCGCGAGATGTTCAAGAAGGCCATTGCCGGCGGTTACGCTATCCCCGCGTTTAACTTCAACAACATGGAGCAGCTTCAGGCTATCATCAAAGCTGCAGCCACTGAGAAGTCGCCCGTAATCCTCCAGGTTTCCAAAGGCGCACGCAACTACGCTAACGCCACTCTTCTCCGCTATATGGCTCAGGGTGCCGTTGAATATGCAAAAGAACTTGGCTGGGAACATCCTCAGATTGTTCTTCACCTCGACCATGGCGACAGCTTCGAGCTTTGCAAGAGCTGTATCGACTTCGGTTTCTCGTCTGTAATGATTGACGGTTCGCATCTCCCTTATGAAGAAAATGTCGCTCTCACAAAGCAGGTTGTTGATTACGCACACCAGTTCGATGTAACAGTTGAAGGTGAGCTCGGCGTACTCGCAGGCGTAGAAGATGAAGTTTCGTCTGACCACCACACATACACCGACCCTGAAGAAGTGATTGACTTCGCTACCCGTACTGGCTGCGACTCTCTCGCTATTTCTATCGGTACAAGCCACGGCGCATATAAATTCACACCCGCACAGTGCACACGCAACGCCGAGGGCAAGCTCGTTCCCCCGCCTCTGGCATTCGACGTACTCGACGCCGTTATGGAGAAACTCCCCGGATTCCCCATCGTACTCCACGGTTCTTCATCTGTTCCCCAGGAAGAAGTCGACACCATCAACCAGTTCGGCGGCAAGCTTCCCGATGCAATCGGTATTCCCGAAGAGCAGCTCCGCAAAGCCGCCAAGAGCGCAGTTTGCAAAATTAACATCGACTCCGACAGCCGTCTCGCCATGACAGCAGCTGTTCGCCGCGTCTTCGCTGAGAAGCCCGGTGAGTTCGACCCCCGCAAATACCTCGGCCCGGCCCGCGACAACATGGAGAAACTCTATCGTCACAAAATCGTCAACGTTCTTGGCAGCAACGGCAAAGCCGAATAATTTCTGACGCTTCATAGAATATGGAAGCTGCGTCGTAAACTTTACGGCGCAGCTTTTTTTTAGACTTAAAAAGGGTGGGACAGTTTTTAAGAATGCTTCGTTTTAAGAAGTAGCCATGTGTTATTCTTTTGCCGGCTCGATATGAGTTGTGGCGTATACCGACAATTCTGGCAAGGCCTCCCGGATGTGTTTTTCGGTTAATGAAGCTATGTTATGTGCCTCATTAACATTCATATTCCCGTCTACTTTGATGTGTATCTCGACATAAGCGTCATTACCGCTTTTGAATGTACGTAGGCAATGCCAGCCTTTTACTCCTGGTGTGCCCGACACGGCTTTTTCGATTTCCTTACATTCTTCATGGGATAATGAGCGGCCTAATAATTCTCCAAGTGCAGGGGAAAGCATTCTTATGCTTACGATAACAATAATTACAGAAACTATTATTGCAGCAATAGGGTCAAGGATTCGCCATCTGTCTCCCAGAAATATTGCCCCCGCAACTCCAATCAGGGTCGCTATCGACGAGAATGCGTCGCTTCGGTGGTGCCATGCGTTTGCTTTGACTGCCTCACTATGGATACGCACTCCGACACACAATGTATAATGGAAAAGCCATTCTTTAGATATGATTGAGACAGCTATAATCACAAGTGCCACGGGGGCGGGAGGGGCAATTATGCCGCCATGTAGTATGAGCATGATTCTGTCAATGCTGTCTACAAGAATGCCACCGGCTACGGCCATAAGGATGAGGGCCAGTATGACTGTTGCAAGAGCTTCGTATCGTCCATGACCGAACTGATGCTCCATATCGGGCCGTTTGTGAGCGATGCCCACCATGATAATGACCACAATATCGCTAAGAAAATCGGAAAAAGAATGGATGCCGTCGGCAACAAGCGCTGAACTGCGTCCGAAGATGCCTCCGATAACTTTTGCCAATCCCAATACAGCGTTAATCCAAAATCCGACCCATGTTACGCGACGGGCTTCCAGTACGGCCTCATCGGCTTTGTCATGAAATTTATTGTGAGTCTCAGTTTTTTTCATTTATACATTTATAGATGTATTGTCAGCGTATCCCTAAGATTTTATGAGTCTGTACGGATAACTTCCATTCTGGATGCTTTTTTATGTAGTCTATACATTCAGCGAGGTTGCGCCGGTTGTATTCTGCATCGTTGCGGTCGCATGGCTGAAGGTAATAGCACTCCTTATTTGTTACGGATATCTCTGATAGTGAGTCGAGGTACTCCGTGTGGTTCATGTCGAAGACCACTTTCAGCTCGTCGATGCGCTGAATTTCGGGATGAATGCCGAATTTCGGCGATACCGTTATCCAGTCAATACTGTTAAGTATTTCCATTGGAAGCATACAGGTGCCGTTTGTCTCAATATGAATGGTTTTGCCGGCGACCTTGAGTGAACCGAGAAGTGTAGCGGTGATTTGCAGAGTCGGTTCTCCTCCGGTGAGCACTACGTGTCCAGACGGATGCTGACACACAGCTTCAATGATTTCGCTTTCGGTCATTTCTGTGCCTGACTGATGCTGCGTGTCGCAAAAATCACATTTGAGATTACATCCCGAGAAACGGACGAATATGGCCGGGGTGCCGGTATACCGTCCCTCGCCCTGTAAGGAATAGAATATTTCGTTTATTTTCATACCATTGGTATGGCGAAAGAATCGTCAACATATATCGCTGTGTTGCCTTCGCTTTCCTGCACTACAGCTTTATAACATTCCGGAATCTGCTCGACTACCCAACGGGCGATGTTTTCGGCTGTTGGGTTGACGGGCAATATGTCGTTGAGGTGCCTGTGGTCGAGGACGCTGTGGATTTTTTCTTTGATATGCTTGAAATCGCATACCATGCCGTCGGTATTGAGCTCGCGTGCGGCGCAGTGTACGGTAATAATCCAGTTGTGACCATGTGTATTCGTGCATTTGCTCTGATAGGATAAATCGAGCCTGTGCGACCCGGAGATTTCCATGCGTTTTATAACGTAGTACATGAGATGTCTTTTAGAGTAAATAATGCGGCAATTCCTGTTGGAGCGCAAATGCAAAGTTACTAAAATAATCTCAAAACCAAATCCCGTCAGAGTCGTATATCCGAATCTGACGGGATTGAATCTTAGATGCCGCTGCTCAGCGGGGTCTGAGTATGTATTGTTTCAGTGCAATTAGGGTTCTTTACTTGCTTGGAGCCTGCTGTGCGCGGTAGCTTTTCTGAGTTTTGGGAGCTGCTTTGCCATCGCGGGCAAAACCTTTGTTGCGATTGCGGTCGGGGCTCATGTTTTTATAAGCGATTTTACCGTTCTGAGCCATTTTGGGCTGTCCGGGACGGCCGCCGGCATTGAGGTAGAAGTTCTCGAGGAAAAGCACGTAGTTGTCGTTGCCGATGATAGCTTTCACGTCTTCGAGATACTGTTTTTTCTGAGCCATACGTTCGTTGCGCTTGTCGGCGTTACGCTGAGCCTTGTCTTTGTTGGCCTCCTTGCGGGCCTGTGCGTTTTTATCGCGGAGAGCCTTGAGCTGTTCTTTCTGTGCGTCGGAAAGATTGAGACCTTCGAAAGGATTGGGGTGATTTGCCGGACGCATGCCCTTTTTATTGGCTTCGTTGCAATTGCTGGGAGTGGGGCAGTTGTTGTCGCATGTCTGAGCGCAGGTAGCGGCAGTGCAGTTATTGTTGCATGTTTTGTTGTCCTGGGCGGAGGCGTTGAGGCCTGCGAAAGCTGCTGCGAGCAACGCAATTCCTAATACTTTCTTTTTCATCGTTAATTGTAGTTTTGTCATTTTTTTGTTGTTTGGTAATATGACGGTTTTAACGATTGATTGTTTAATTAACAATCTCTTTTTAACTGTTTTTTAACGCCTTATGGCCCCGTTGTCTTAAAAGATGTAATAGAATTGAAAGTTTTTATAAGGA
>CAJUKF010000052.1:0-6625 GCA_910587355.1 uncultured Muribaculaceae bacterium | reverse complement strand
TCCCTACACGACGCTCTTCCGATCTGATGTCGGGGGATATAGCTTATCCCACCACTCGGGTTCGCCCTTGAGGTATTTTGCGAACCATGCGAATATGGTATCCTGCCACTTGCGGCGTTTGTCATAATCAAGTATGTGGTGGTCCTGCCCGGCGACGGCGACGAAAGCGGTCGGACGACCGAGAAGCTTGAGAGCCGTGTACATCTGTATGCTTTCGCCTACCGGTACGTTATGGTCCGCGTCGCCGTGAAGAAAGAGCAGGGGAGTATGAATCTTGTCGGCATTGTAGAGCGGACTCTGTTTTACGTAGAGGTCCGGATTGCTCCAGGGATATGATTCGGCCATGGATACCTCGCTGTAGCTGTAACCCCAGTATCCTTCGCCCCAGTAACTGGTGTGGTCGCTGATGCCGGCATGCGATATTGCCGCCGCGAATATATCGGTGACCGTCTGCAGATATTGTGTCATGAAGCCCCCGTATGAAGCGCCGATACATCCTATAGATTTACTGTCGATGTACGGATGCTCGATACAGAATTGTTTTGTACCTTCGATAATGTCGCGGGCAGGGTCTGTTCCGGCTGTGTTGACGTGGCGGGAGGAGAATTCCTGACCGAATCCCGTGGCGCCGCTCGGCTGGATGACGTAAACGACATATCCCTGTGCGGCATATGCGTGGTGAGGATAGCGGCTTTCAAAATTGCGGCTTGTGGGGCTGCATCCGCCGTAATAATTTACAATCATCGGATACTTTTTTCCCGGGTCGAAATCCGGCGGAAGATAGAAACGGCCGCAGATTGTATCGCCTATGGAATTGACAAAATTCCATGCTGCGGTCCGGCCTAATTTAACGTCGGCCAGGTCTTCGGCCATTGGCTCGTCGAGTAGGGTCGCACGAGCGTTCCTACTATTATATATGTATAGTCGGTCGGGATTGTCGATGCTTTGGCTCGTCACAGCAATCGCATTGCCTTTGCGCGGAAGCGAGAAAGACTTGACAAGGTCCTGCTCAATCGGGAGTCTTGTGAATTTGCCGTTGTTCGGGTTATACGAGAAAAGGCTCACGCGGTCGCGGTCTTCGGCCGAGAAATAGATATTGCCGTCTGCACGGCTCCAGTCATAGGAAGAGATGCTGGGGTTGAAATCGCGTGTGATTGGTTTTACGTTGCGGCTGCCCAGGTCATAAATGAAGAGCTGTGTGTCGGTCATGCTGGGTATTTTACCTTCGGGAACATTTTTGCCTGCTCCGTTGAAGGCTTCCGGTGAACCTGACACAAGCACTTGAGTGCCGTCGGGAGAGAATGCCCCGCCGCCGATAAAGCCGTCGTTGGCCACTATGGTATCCGCTTTGAGAGTGGTGAGGTCGATGGCGGTCAGGGTGAATACGGTCGTGGGACGTTTTTCAAGGCGCGAACGGCCGGTGTTCACAAGTATTTTCGAACCGTCGTCAGAAATATCAAGCAGATATGTATTATGCGCGCCGAACGTGAGGGGTCGGGATATGCCGGTTGCCACATCATAGATATGAAGTGTCGTGCGGTTGCGCCAGCCCGGCTGCCTGTCTTCCGGCTCGATGATACGATAAATCTGTTTGTCCTCTTCCGGCCCTTTTTCAATCTTTGAAAATATAAGGAACCGTTCATCGGGTGAAATGGCAAAAGAGCCTTCCGGTATGCTTTCGGCGAAGACGGATGACAGCCCGGAGGAAGCATCAGTCACTTCAATGGTGCGCCCGGCAGGCCGTGCCACAGTGCGGTAATACCGGGCTCCCAGTGGCATCCACGCTATGCTTTCGTTGCTTCGGGCGAGGGGCTGGCCATCGATTGTCGATACAAGCCATTCCCATGTTGTTTTTCCGCCCGGTAAACCGGTATAATATGCCGTGATAAGGTATTTGCCATCTGGAGAAACTGTAGTGCCGCCGATACGGCGTCCGTGGAGCACGTCGTCAAGTGTATAGAGTTTCTTGTCGTCTCCGATTCGGAGAGTTGCGGTGTTATCGGCTATTATCGAAATCGATGTGCTGTCAGAAGCTCTCTCCGGGAGAAGGTATTTTATATCTACACGGTGTGTGCCGGGTGTGAGAGCGATTTTTCCGTCTGTTTTTTTACTGTCGATATACAGCGAGTGCTTGCCGAAGTCTTTCAGAACGATTCGTGGTTCGCTATAGGAGGTATTGCTTATATTGAACGATACAATGCCGATAGAAGGCGAGCCGGCATTGGGCAGAGCGGAGAGTTCGGCGACGCGCGCCTGTTTCAGGTTCTGTCGGTTTGCCGGAATGTCGAGAATCGAGGCCGGTGAATAATGTTTGTTGTTCACATCCACACTGTCCACTGCGAAAGGCGCCGGTATGGGGTATGGGCCTGAAAAATATGCCGTAGTCACCGGTATGGTGTCGGCGTTGGCTGCAAAAACGGTGGCAACTGCCAAAAAGGTTAAATATTGTTTCATTGCAAGATTGGTTTTCTCTTCAAAAGTACTGAAAAATATGCTATTTTCAAAGTTTTAGAACAAACAGCCGACAAATTGTCAAAAATAGCTGTAGGAATATGTTTTATAGCATAATTTTTAACTATTGGATAACCAAAGACTTATAATACGGTTTAATTAAATAAATGTTAAAAATGATGTTTTAGGACAAAAAAAATCCGGCTAAAAATTTGCATTGATGAAAATAGTACTTAACTTTGCATCGTTTTTGAAAGCAAACAATTGTTTTATTACTAAATCAAAACGAAAATGAAAAAGTTAGTTTTAATGCTTGCTGTTGCATTCAGCATGTCTTTCGTAGCTTGCAACAAAGAAGCTAATACAGAAGCTGCTGCAGAAGAAGCAGCTCCCGTAGAAGCAGCAGTAGAAGAAGTTGCTGATGTTGCTGTTGACACAACTGCTGCTGATACAGTAGTTGCTGCTGAAATTGTTGAAGCTCAAGCTCCCGCTGCAGAATAATTTCAGTAATGCAACGCTTGCTGAATAGCAGGCAGACAACACAAAGCATAGAGGTCATTTGCAAATCGCGAGTGGCCCCTTTTTTTAGCTCATTACAGATATGAAATGTGGTTTTATTCATGAAAGCCACACTGCGTCAGTGTATTTTTTTCGACAGAGGGCCCTTTTGTGCGCTTTTATCAGCAATTATTGTTTAATTGTGAAATAATCGCTACCTTTGTCAACAAAATAATATATATACAGTTTAACGAAAATTACATAACGAAGTATTGATGACTCGACATCCAAAAATTCTCACGGGGCTTGTTCTTCTTCTGGTGCTTGCCGGTTGTTCCGCGCCCAAAAAAGTAACGTATTTTCAAGATGCCGAAAGCATTCCAGCGGAAGTACTCTCGCAGTCGCAAAATATTCCTGACCCTGTGATTGGTCCGGGCGACCTTCTTAATATAAATGTTTCCGGTGTTAATATGACTGCCATGGCTCCTTTCAACAAAGGAATCTATATTGATGATGATGGCAAGATTCAGCGCACCAATTCATACATGAATCCATATAGTGACTCAGGTTATGAGATTTCAACAGAGTATTATCTCGTTAACGCCGATGGTAATATCGACTTTCCCATAATTGGACGGCTCCATGTGGGCGGCCTGACTAAAGATGAACTCGCACAGAAAATCTGTGATGAGATTTACCCAAAATATGTGAAAGAAAAGCCGGCGGTAGACATCCGACTCATGAATTTCCGTGTCACGGTTGCCGGAGCTGTACGCAATCCCGGTCTGTATCAGTCGAAAAACGAACGTATGACCTTCCTTGAGGCGATTGCCCGTGCCGGTGACCTCGATATCAAAGGTGAGCGTGAAAATATACTCATTTATCGCACGGATGCCGATGGTACCCGTCACGTGGCGCGTGTGAACATTCACGATAAGGATTTTCTTCTCTCCCCGTACTATAATCTGCAGCAGAATGATGTGATTTACGTCGAACCCAATAAATCGATGAGACAGAGTGCATGGCAGATGAATCCTGCTATTGCCTCAACGGTTACTATTGTAGGCGGCATGTCTTCTCTTGCGTCTCTTGTAATCGGCATCATTAATCTCTCAAAGTAATGATTATGAATTCTGAAAACCAGGAAATAAACACAGACGGAGAGAGCCAGATAAATATAACAGACCTTCTTCTGGATTATCTTGCGAACTGGAAGTGGTTCGTGCTTTCGCTGGTCGTATGCATATCGTTGGCGGTGCTGTTCATCGCTACCCGCATTCCGGTGTATCAGATAGATGCTTCCATCTATCTGAGTGAAGACAACAGCAGCGGTCAGAATGCATTCAATATGGGCAATGCCACCGACCCAATGGTGGCGTTCAAAAACTATATTGACGAGACAGAACTCGAAGTGCTTAAGTCGCGCAACAATCTTCTCAAGATTGTCGATTCGTTGCAGCTCGCGTATTCCTATTATAAAAAAGGCGCACTTCGCGACGAACCTCTCTATGAAGACAACGCCGTTTCTGTCAAGATGAACAAAAGCAATCTTCTTTTGCTCAAAGACCCTATCAACATTGAAATTTCGCCTGCCGGCGATGATACATACGATATCAAGGCATCGACTTATTTTGAAAAAGTAAAGGAGGAGAAGAAGTACTCTGATGTAAAACTCCCGTTCAGCATAGATTTTTCCCGTGGCACGGTTGAGATTGAGCGCTCGCCCGTAATCAAGGATTTCGATTATACCGAGCAGATATACATCCATAATCCCAAGTCCGTGGCAAAGGAGATGTCGGAGAATCTTAATATCGAATTTGCCAAGAATTCGGAAAAAATCATGCGCGTCAGCCTTCGTGACCAGGTGCAGAAACGTGGTGTCGACATTCTCGAATGTCTTCTCGATTTCTATAATCAGGATATCATTGAAGAGAAGAACAAATCGGCCGTACAGACAGAGGCTTTTATCATTGACCGTCTTGCAATGATAAACAATGAACTCAAAGATGTGGAGACCCGTCTGCAGCAGTACCGTCAGGCACACAATATCACGGATATCCAGGTGCAGTCGGCTCTGAACCTCAATCTTCAGAGCGACTATGAGAAAGAGCGGGCCGAAGTAGAGGCCGAAATGGCTATTTATGATGCCATTCAGCGTATTGTGTCAAATTCTGATACTTACGAGTCTCTGCCTTCTGCTGTCAACGACCCCACAATCACCACTGTTATTGAAGACTATAACCGTAAGGTCGGCCTTCTCAACCGTCAGCTTGAGGGCTCCACTCCAGGCAATCCTCTGGTTGTGAGCATGCAGCAGGAACTTAGCCGCGACAAGACACGAATCCTTCAGAATCTCTCTACAGCACGTCGTAATCTTCAGACAAAGCACTCGTCAATTCAGCGTCTTGAGAACCGCAGCACCGGTAACCTTGCTTCTACTCCCGGTATCGACAAGGGCTTTCAGGAAATTTTCCGAGAACAGCAGGTGAAAGTCAATATCTACACATTCCTGCTTCAGCGCCGCGAGGAAATCGCGCTTCAGAAGACACTGGCTACAAATACGGCCCGTCTGATAGATGACCCCGACAGCGAGAATCCTGTTTCGCCCCGTAAGCTTATTATTCTGGCAGTGGCATTCCTGCTGGGTCTTGCCATTCCGGCTGTAATAATCTTCTTGCGCCGTACACTTTTCCCGGTATTCAGTGATAAGGAAGAGCTTCAGAAACTCACTCGCGTTCCGGTTATCGGTGAAATCTGCGTAAACGGAGATAAGAATTCCGACAAGAATATCGTGATTGGCGAGAATGTGGCAACTCCGATTGCCGAACTTTTCCGACTGCTTCGCAATAATATCTCGTTCACGAACAAAGGTTCGGACACAAAAGTCATACTTGTCACTTCGACAGTGTCCGGTGAGGGTAAAACATTCATCTCATCGAATTTGGCTATGACCTATGCGCTTATGGGCAAAAAAACACTTGTAATCGGCATGGACCTCCGCCGTCCTATGCTCGCCCATAATTTCGGGTTCAATAATGCCCGTGGTGTTACCACTTATCTTTCGGGGCAGGAAGCCGACCTCAACAGTCTTATCAGAGTTTCGAGTGAGAGTTCCAATCTATATGTTCTTCCCGCCGGTCCTATTCCGCCGAATCCCAACGAATTGCTGACATCGCAGAACATGGACAGACTCATTGATGCCGTGCGAAATGAATTTGACTATGTAGTCATTGACTCGGCTCCTGTCGGCGTTGTTTCCGATACATACCTCATACTTCGTCATTCCGATATTCAGTTGTATGTGGCAAGAGCTAACTACTCTACTAAGAATGCCCTCAGCGTGCTCCACGAAGCGGTATCAACCGGTAAATTCAATTCAGTTTATGTTGTGCTCAACGGCGTTAACATGGGAGCGAACTCATATGTATACCGTCGATACGGTCAGTATGGTCATTACGGCCGCTATGGTCGTAAAACACAGAACGGCTCTTATGGCTACGGATACGGTTACGGCTATTCGAGCAGGGACAAATCCGATAAGAATAAAAAATCCAGTTCCAAATAATACAGACTGAGTAAAGCGATAAAAAAGCCCCGGGAGATTTTCAAAACTCCCGGGGCTTTTTAATGTTCGCCCGACATGGGCATAATCTACCGGGTGGAAGTCCCGAGCGCG
>CAJUKF010000051.1 GCA_910587355.1 uncultured Muribaculaceae bacterium | reverse complement strand
TGGTGTAGTAGTTGTAGAAGATTACAGCGAAAGCACCGGTTGCGATACCGAAGGCAGTGTTGATAAGGGCCTCGGAGATACCGGTCGAGAGTTCGGTCGAGTCAGGAGCACCGGACTGCGAAAGAGCCTGGAACGACTTAATCATACCGAGCACAGTACCGAGAAGACCGACGAGAGTACCGAGGGTAGTCATCGTAGCGATAATCGGGAGGTTCTGCTGGAGAGTAGGCATCTCGAGAGCTGTAGCTTCTTCAACCTGCTTCTGGAGGTTAGCGATTTTCTGCTCTTTGGAGAGAACAGTGTTCTTGTCCATTTCTTCGTAGCGGATGAGAGCCGAGTCAACAACAGCGGCTACAGAGCCTTTCTGCTTTGCGCAGAGAGCGCGGGCACCGGCGAGGTCACCTGTCTCGAGGCACTTTTTAACACCAGCAACGAAAGCAGCGATGTTGCCTTTACCTTTGGCTGCAGAGAGAGCGATACCGCGCTCAACAGCAAGAACGATAACAGTGAGGAAGAGGGTCTGGAGTACAGGCACGATGAAACCGCCTTTGTAAACGGTGCCCCAAAGGTTCTGGGGATGTCCGTCTTCGTCGAAGTGCATGTCGTTACCGAACCAGAAAATGAAGAGGCAGATGGCGATGATGGCGCAGATTACAATGACCCACGCTGCATTTTTGATGCCAGGAGCGTTCTTTTTGTTGCCGGGCTGAAGAGCCTTGGCATTGGGCTTTTGAGCTTCCATAATTTTTTTAAAGTGTACTGAAAATAAAGTGATTTATTAATTAATGATTGATATTAATTCAAGCTAACGTTTCGCTATCGGGCGTGTGTAGTTATTAGTTACGGGGTTTTAAGTTATGGTATCTGTTTAGGTTGTGCAAAATCGCTTTTGATATTGGTATCGCAAAATTAACAAGATGTTTTCAACTTTCAAAATATTTGTTCTTTTTTTTTATCTGCATAAAGACTTGTTACCACAATGGGAGCAGGAAAGAGATACTTTTGCGTTAAT
The DNA here is from genome assembly GCA_910587355.1 of uncultured Muribaculaceae bacterium. Lineage (GTDB taxonomy): Bacteria > Bacteroidota > Bacteroidia > Bacteroidales > Muribaculaceae > CAG-873. The sequence goes on along the minus strand of CAJUKF010000051.1, from coordinate 19,029 downwards.
TATTGCTAAGAAACTTTAAGCATCTTTTATCGCGGCTTCGGTTTGAGCTGCGAGAAGTGCCTGCGGCGCCGGATATAGTACTGCCACAGTATGCTAAGACGGCTGTAAGGCGACCCGGAAAGGAGGTTTTCAGACGGATGGCGGGTATATGAACAGCGCATTTTCCTGAAGTCGGCGTGAGCCTTGAGTATTGCCTTTGCATTGGCAAAGTCGAATGTAAGAAGGTACTTCGCGAATGCCACTGTATCAAGGAGACGCCGTACAAAAAGTATCCGGCTACGGTCGTCATCGGGCAGATTCTTGTGAAGCATCAGCAGATTGTTGCGGAAGTTGAGATATGTCTTACGCGGATTCTCGGCCGGAAGCGACCCTCCGCCGAGATGATATACCACTGCCTGCGGAACTACGGCAAGCGTATATCCGGCAAGGCGTATACGCCAGCAGAGGTCTATTTCCTCCATATGCGCAAAAAAGCGTGCGTCAAGGCCGCCTGCGTCGAGATAAAGTTTGTGCCGTATCATCAGGCAGGCGCCCGAAGCCCAGTGGAGGTCGTCTCTTGCGGTGTCGTATTGCCCGTGGTCTTTCTCACAGTCTGCGAATATGCGGCCGCGGCAGTAAGGATATCCGTTGCAATCGAGATAGCCGCCGCAGGCACCTGCGTACTCGAAAGTGTCGCGTTGGCGGTCGGAGAGCAGTTTTGGCTGACAGGCGCCACACTGCGCATGACTGTCCATATACTCGAGCAGGACTCTATCCCAGCCGGGAGTGGTGGCCACGTCGGAATTAAGGAGCACCACATATTTATAACCTTCGGCAAGGGAAACCGCACGGTTATAACCTTCGGCAAAACCGTAATTATGGTCAAACGACATGATTTCCACCCTGTCACCGAACTCGTTTTTTACGTATTCGACCGAATCGTCAGTACTGCCGTTATCGGCAACTATAATCCGCGAGATTGCCGGGTCAGTAGTAGCCACAACGGCTGGCAGATAGCGCCGGAGAAGAGCCCGACCGTTCCAGTTAAGTATTATTACTGCTGTTCTTGGGGAAGCTTCACGGGTATCTTCCAGCGGTTGTGTGTCCATAGCCATATCGAAGGATTTCTAAGGATAGTCTGCTCAAGCATGGAGGCATAGGCGCGTGTAGCCTCGCCGGGTTTAAGCGCGGACGCGTCATCGGCTATAAGCCGGCACGTGAGGTGATAATGTCCGCGCGATATTTTCTCCATGTCCCAGTAGGCCACGGCAAACCCGAGACGCGCGGCAAGATGCTCTGTACCTGAGATAAAAGCAGTAGGTCTGTTAAGGAATTCGGTTACAAATGTAGGGTCGCCGTGACTGGGCTTCTGGTCGCTCATGAAACCTGTGCATGAGCGGATGTCCTCCCTGCGCATAACTATAAGGTCGCGCAGAACTGTCTTCTTCGGGAAAGAGAGCGAGCCGAAACGTCCGCGAATATCGAGCATCAGGCGGTCGAATGTTTTGTTTTTCAAAGGACGGTACACCTGACAATATTCCACTTTATCACCGGGCGGCACTGCGGCATGAAGTGTCATCGACGGTGCCCATTCCCAGTTGCCGCAATGCGAGAAATACAATACCACACTTTTGCCTGATTTCAGAAGGCCGTCGATAATGTCAAGCCCATCAAAGGTCATGCGTCGCGACATCTCGTCGTCGGATATATGGAGAAGTTTAAGTGTCTCCACCATATAGTCGGCGAAATTGCGGTAGAATTTCTGAGCAATGCCTTTAAGCTCCTCATCACTTTTATCAGGGAAGCAGGCGCGCAGATTAGCCGCCACGAGTTTGCGCCTGTAGCGGACTACATAATATATAAGGAGAAAAATAAAGTCGGAGAAAACATATAGAACCCCAAGCGGCATACATGCCACAAGAGTCAGCAGACCTTTTAGAAGTTTATATCCGATGTCTTTCATTGACTGACAAGACTTGCATTAATAGTTTCTCCGTCGTTCTGCAGAGAATCGAGTCGCATCATCACTATCGAGTTGTCGAATTCGGGGGTAAGAACGGTCTCGACACGGAGATAATTGTCAGTGAAACCTCCGAGAGGATGCCCGTGATGCGAATGTTCGAGAAGGACGGGACGTACGCTTCCGATGAACCGCTCTGCAAAAGCCCGGTGCTTGCGGGCGCTGAGCGCCGTCATCACAGACGAACGCTGATGCTTTTCATGCTGGGATACCGCATGCTCGATTTGCAGCGCTCTTGTACCCGGTCGCTCTGAGTATGCGAATACGTGCAGATGCGAGATGTCAAGGCTTTCGATGAAACTGCGCGAGCTTTCAAAGCGCTCATCGGTCTCGCCACGGGCACCGACAATAAGGTCTACTCCGATAAAAGCATCAGGAATGGTTGTGCGGATAAGTTCTACTTTATGACGGAAAAGGTCGGTGCCGTAGCGCCGGCGCATCAGTACGAGCACTTCATCGTCGCCGCACTGGAGCGGAATATGAAAATGAGGCATGAAGCGCTTCGAACCGGCTACAAACTCTATCAGTTCATCGGTAAGCAGATTCGGCTCGATTGAGGAGATTCGGTAGCGGTCAATTCCCTCGACTTTGTCCAAAGCCCGGCATAGGTCGATGAACGAGTCATCGCGGCCATGGCCGAAATCGCCTATATTCACGCCTGTAAGCACTATCTCACGGCCGCCCTGCGCCGCCGCATCTCGTGCCTGCGCCACAAGCTGGTCGATTGTGCCCGAACGCGAACGCCCGCGCGCTTTGGGTATGGTGCAGTAGGTACACCAGTAGTCGCACCCGTCTTGCACTTTGAGGAAAAAGCGTGTGCGGTCGCCGCGGCTGCACGAGGGCATAAACGAACGTAAGTCTTTGGCATCGGGGACATCTACCGTAAGCGGTCCTTCCTCGAAATAACGCCGCGCATAGTCGACAAGCGCAAGTTTGTCGTTGACTCCGGCAACCACAGCCACTCCTGGCAATTCACGCAGTTCCTCGGGGTGAAGCTGCGCGTAGCAGCCGGTCACAAATATGATGGCCTGCGGATAACGGCGGTTGAGCGAGCGGATTGAACTACGGCACTTGCGGTCGGCCTCGGCGGTGACACTGCAGGTGTTGAACACCACCATGTCCGGAGTCTCGCCTTCGGCCACGGCACTGATTCCTGCCTTGGCGAAAGCGTCGGCTACCGACGAGGTCTCGGCAAAATTGAGCTTACATCCCGCCGTATGGTATAGTGCCTTCAAAGGTTTTTTAAAGACTGTATTGTCAATCATTTGCGAAAATCATTGATAATTTGCGAGATTTCGAGGGCATCCTCCGCCGATGTGCACGACGACACCGGCAGACTCACTACCTCGGCGGCAAGCCTGTCGGTCACAGGAAGGCTGAGTCCGGAATATCTCGCATAGCACGACTGAAGGTGAGGCGGCACTGCATAGTGGATGTCGGTGCCAACACCGTTTTCCGACAGATAACGGCGGAATTCGTCGCGGCAGGCGCAGCGCACCACATACTGATGCCATACCGAGCCGTCGGGAGCATCAATCATAGGCTTGATGACAAGCGGATTGCTGATATTCCCGTCATATACTGAGGCTATCCGCCGCCTGCGTGCAGTTTCTTCATCGAGATGCCTGAGTTTGACTCTCAGAAAAGCAGCCTGAATAGGGTCGAGACGACAATTAAAACCTTCATAAATATTATGATAGCGTGTATCCGAACCATAGTTTGCCAGCGCTCGTACTGCTTTGGCAAGTTCGGCGTCGCGTGTGGTCACAGCTCCGGCATCTCCGAGGGCTCCGGCATTTTTCGTCGGATAAAAACTGAATGCAGCCGCATCGCCAAGCGACCCGGTCCGGAATGTATCGCCGGGCGAAGGCACCGGGGAGTCGGCACCTATTGCCTGAGCGTTATCCTCGACTATTATCAGATTGTGTCTGCGCGCCACGTCCGCGAGCACCCCGTCATAGCATGGTCTGCCGTAAAGATGAACTGTCAGTACCGCTTTCACATTGTCGTTGAGCGCCTGTTCAACAAGCGACGTATCAAGATTCAGCGTACGCTCATTCGGCTCGACAAACACCGGCTCAAGTCCGCAGTCAGTCACGGCGAGCACAGACGCGATATAGGTATTCGCCGGAACAATCACTCCGTCGCCCGGACGAAGTCGTCCGAGTTCCATATAGGCGCGGAATATAAGCCGCATGGCATCGAGGCCGTTACTTACGCCGACGGCATATAGTACTCCCGTATTCGCGGCAAGTTCTCTCTCGAATGATTCGACCTCCGGACCGCCGACATAACGGCCTGAGTCAATCACCCGCAGTGCCGCCTCATGCAGTTCGCCGGCATACGGAGCATTCACTCTGCCGAGGTCGAGAAACGGATAACGCATTGAGCTCATCGTCCGCCTGCGAGTTTTAGGAATTCGTCGAATTCGCGCACATAGTCGTCCTCGCTGTAGGCTGTCGAAGTAAGCACCATGCAGACGGAGCCCGATGAGAAATTGTCGAGCGTGCGCCAGTAGCCCGGCGGCACATACAGACCTTTATAAGGCAGATTCAGAGTATAATGACGCCACTCTTTGCCGTCGAAAAGATTCACGCGAAAACTACCCGATGTTGCTACAATCAGCTCCTGCGCCTCATGATGCGAGTGACCGCCCCTGCCTTCGCCAGCCGGAACATCATAAGTCCAGTAGACACGTTCGATAGCGAAAGGAATAAGACTCTGACCGTTCTCCACGAAAGTGAGATTGCCGCGTGGGTCATATATACGGGGCAAATCGATGATGCACGGTTCTTTGTATTGTTCCATCAGCCCGGAGTTAAGATATTGTTCGTAATAATTTGAAAGGAAACCATCACTTGTCGGTGTTCTCCTCTGCAGGGAGATTGGCAAGCTGGTCACGTGCGGTGGCAAGCATACGCTCGAATTTCTCACGCTTGATTGACGACAGTTCGAGGGCGCGCAAGGCCGTACTGTACTGATAGCAATCCACGATGTTGTTGCGGAGCTTGGCGTCAATGGCAGCTGTGGCATTGCCTTTGGAGCCGTGAAATATCACCTTGAGGCCTTTGCCGGAGCGGTCGGCGAACCACTCACCTACACCTTCGAGGTCTTCGGGGTTAAAACTTGCAGTCTGGCAACCCTCAACCGACACCACACGGGCAGGGCTGATTTCGGAAGACGAAACCGACGAGACCCCGTCGGTGAACTCCACCGAGCGCAGTCCTATGTTTTTCTGCACATTGGCGACTATATAGAAAAGGCCTTTTTCCGATACTCGCGGTTCGATACCGGTGGCATTCATCACTTTCTGCGAAGCGCCCTCCGGAATATAATAGCCGTCAAGGCCTACCGAACTCTCCACATGGCGGAATTTACCTTTCCACTGGTCGACAGCCACAGTTGCCTCGGCAAGGGCGCGGCTCACCTCCGAAATACTATCCGATACAAGACCCTCCATGGCGCGGGCTCTGAGACGCAGGGCCTGCCTGCGGACATCGGTCTGCGCGGGATAGCGTTGGTTGAGGGTGTCGAGAAGGACAAGGGCACCCGAATAATTTCCGCCTGAGATTTCCGTCTCGGTGCGCGTCATCAGTTCTTCGGCACCCTGACGGTCTTTGTCGCCGCAGGAGACAAGCATCAGCAACGCGGCTGCGGCCAATATGAGAGGTTTAATTGTTGCGTTCCACATTTTTTACGCCTTTAACTGTTTCGATTTTACGTATCAGACTGTTGAGAGCATTCGTATCGGAGACTCCTACGGTGAGCACGCCGGCAAATAGTCCGTCGTGCGAATCGATAGAAATACTTCGCAAAGATACGGATTTTTCCTTATTGATAATAGAAGTAATATTCGTCACGATTCCTATGTCGTCTTTTCCGACAACCTTGAGAGTGACCATGAAGTCGGCTCCCGACTTACCGCTCCAGCGCGTACGGATAAGACGGTAAGGGAAGCGCTCGCGGATATGGGCGGCGTTAGGACAGTCGGCACGGTGAATCTTGATGACACCCTCCGAAGACACGAAACCGAAGACTTCGTCGCCGTAAATCGGATTGCAGCATCTGGCAAGCTTATAATTGATACCTTTTATGTTATCGCCGATTACGACCACGTCGCCGTTGTCGCCTTCGCCCGTCTTGTCATCATCGGTCGGATTCTGAAATGTATATGTGGAGGCCGATATATGCTCTGCCGTGTCGAGCACACCCATTGCCTTGGCCATAGCCTCCATATAGTTGTCGATGACATCGTTGACTTCTATTTCTCCGCAACCTATGGCACTGAAGAAAGCGATTGCATCCTTGTAGCCCATGCGCGACACTGTGCGCGACATATTCGCCTCGTCATAATCCATCTTGCGGTTTTTGAACCGGCGCTGAAGCAGCTCCTTGCCTATCTCGGCCGATTTGTTCTCGTTTTCCTTGAGCACGGAGCGTATTTTGCTGCGCGCTTTCGAAGTGACGACAAACGACAGCCAGTCGCGGCTCGGCTCCTGCTGCGGAGAGGTGAGAATCTCCACGGAGTCGCCGCTCGACAGCACATAGTTGAGTTTGCGGTTTTTGCCGTTCACACGGCCTCCTACGCACTGGCAGCCGAGTTTGGAGTGGATGTTGAAGGCAAAGTCGAGCAGCGTCGCGCCCTGAGGCAGCTTGTAGAGGTCTCCTTTGGGAGTGAACACAAACACTTCATGGGCATATACATCCATCTTGAAGTTGCGCATCAGCTCCATAGGGCCCGTCTGCGCCGCTTCGAGAATGTCGCGCACATTCGCCATCCAGGTGTCAAGATTGTTTTCGCTCTTGATGCCTTTGTATTTCCAGTGCGCGGCCAGACCTTTTTCAGCCACCTCATCCATGCGGCGCGTACGAATCTGCACCTCCACCCAGCGGTTCTCCGGACCGTACACAGTGATATGCAGGCTCTCGTAACCGTTGCTCTTGGGTATGCTTATCCAGTCTTTGAGACGGCCGGGATTGGGCCGGTACATGTCGGTCACAACAGAATATGCAAGCCAGCACTCGGGCTTTTCGCGCTCCACGGGACAATCAATCACAACACGGATTGCAAAGAGGTCATAAATATCCTCAACCGTGTTATGCTGCTTCTTGATTTTGTTCCAGATGGAATAAATTGACTTTGTGCGGCCTTTGATTTCAAACTTAAGGCCTTCCTCTTCGAGGCGCTTCTTGACTGGCGCGATAAATTCGGCGATATAACGGTCGCGATTGGCTTTGGTCTGATTGAGTTCATGCGCGATGCGGGTATACATCTCGCGGTTGCTGTATTTCAGCGACATATCCTCGAGCTCACTCTTGATTGCATAGAGACCCAGTCGGTGCGCAAGCGGCGCGTACAGATAGTTGACCTCATAGGCCACATCGCGCACGGCTTTTTCAGCCTTATGATGATTTATGGCACGCATAAGGGTTAGACGGTCGACTATCATTATGATAATCACCCGTATATCCTCTGCAAAAGTCAGCAGCAGCTTGCGGAAATTATCACTTTCCACCGATGGCGAACGTCTGTACAGACCGGCTATTTTGTCAAGGCCTCTCACAAGACCGGCTACGTCCTCGCCCCAGTCGGCAACGACTTTATCATACGGGAAATTACCGGCACGGGCAATTGACGACAGCATGATGGCAAGCACCATATTGAGGTCAGCGTCAACGCTCTTGCACAGAGTGACGGCCGTGTCCATTGCCGACAGCACAGGATTGAAGCCGAAGCGGTCGCGCTCGACTGTGCCCGCAGACGCTACGGCGGCGATGCTGTTCACCAGCCGTCGGCGCTGTTCACGGGAACTTGCGTCGTTAAGTGCCGTAAGGAGGATTCGTGCGAGCGAGCGTGCCTTGACCCGCTCTTCCTTGTTAAAAAACTCTTCTGGCATGATTATGTGTAAATATAGATGCAGGACGGGAGCGCGGCAGATGCGCGTCTCCCCAAGCAATCTGTTGAACGCCCAAAGTTATGCATTTTTTGCCAAAGGGCAAAATTACTTTTCAGCGCATTTCAGTCATATCTTCGCTTCCATTTAAGTTCCCCGGCCAGTTTCGCACTCCAAGATTATGATTTCTAAATTTAATTATGTAATTTTGCAGCCGAAATTCAAAGGGCCGAGAGCCTTAAAGAAATAAACGAATGGAAATAATCCGTACAGTCAGCCGCCTGAGCGAAGCAGTCGATGCCGCACGCGCTAAAGGCTGCTCGATAGGACTGGTGCCCACCATGGGTGCCCTTCATGCCGGCCATCGCTCTCTCGTAGAGCGCGCCCGTGCTGAAAATGACATAGTAGTGGTGAGTGTGTTCGTCAATCCCACCCAATTCAACAATGCAGACGACCTCCGCACATATCCGCGTACCGAAGAGGCCGACACTGCCCTGCTCGAAGCCTGCGGTGTAGACTATGCATTCATACCGTCAGTGAGCGAAATATATCCTGAACCCGACACCCGTGTATTCGACCTCGGCCCCGTAGCCGAAGTAATGGAAGGCGCCATGCGTCCGGGCCACTTCAACGGTGTGGCACAGATAGTGAGCAAGCTCTTCGCCCTCGCGAAACCCACACGCGCCTATTTCGGCGAAAAAGACTTCCAGCAGATAGCTGTTATCCGCCGAATGGTTGAACTCGAGGGCTTCGACCTCGAAATTGTACCGTGCCCCATTGTCCGCGAAGCCGACGGCCTCGCCTTGTCGAGCCGCAATGTGCGTCTGTCGCCCGAAGCCCGTGCTATCGCTCCGCAAATCCACCGCATACTTGAGGAAAGCGTTGCTATCAAAGCCCAGGGCAAAGGTCCTCGCGAAGTGGCAAGCCTCACCGAAGCCGCTATCAACGCTACCGAAGGTCTCGAAGCCGAATATTATCAGATTGTCGACGCACGCACCATGCAGCCGATTGACAGCTGGGAGGAAGCAGGCGACTGCGGAGCAGCCGGATGCGTAACCGTGTACTGCGGAGGTGTCCGTCTGATTGACAACATCAAGTATTGAGTAACTGTCAGCAATTGATATGTATATCCAGGTACTGAAATCCAAAATCCACCGCGTCACTGTCACAGAGGCGCGGCTCGACTATATCGGCAGCATAACTATCGACGAGGACTTGCTCGAGGCCGCCGGAATTTTGCCGGGCGAACGCGTTTACATTGTCAACAACAACAATGGCGCCCGTCTTGACACCTACACAATTCCCGGCCCACGCGGCGAAGGCACTATATGCCTCAACGGCGCCGCCGCACGTCTGGTTCAGCCCGGCGACATTGTGATTATAATGAGTTATGCCACAATGACACCCGACGAAGCACGAACATTCAAGCCGACAGTAATTTTCCCCGACACTGCCACTAATCACCTTATCAAATAAGTATGTTTGAAAATCTCAGCGACCGCCTTGAACGCAGCTTCAAGATTCTCAAGGGCCAGGGACGCATCTCCGAAATAAACGTTGCCGAAACTCTTAAGGACGTGCGCAAGGCCCTCATCGAGGCCGACGTAAGCTACGCCGTGGCCAAGAGCTTCATCAACACTGTGAAGCAGAAAGCCATGGGTCAGAATGTAATCAACGCCATCAAGCCCCAGGAGCTTATGGTGAAGATTGTGCACGACGAGCTCGCTGCGCTCATGGGCGCCGAAGCTGCTCCCCTCACCCTCACCGGCCACCCTGCTATCATACTCATGTCGGGCCTCCAGGGCTCCGGCAAAACCACTTTCACAGGCAAGCTCGCCAAGAAGCTCAAGGCCGAGAAAGGCATGAAACCGCTGCTCGTGGCAGGCGACGTCTACCGTCCCGCCGCAATCGACCAGCTGAAGGTGCTTGCCGAATCAATAGGCGTTGAAGTCTACACCGAGGAAGGCGTGAAAGACCCCGTCGGCATAGCCACACGCGGTGTCGATTACGCCAAGCGCAACAACTTCGACCTCGTCATTATCGATACCGCCGGACGTCTGGCTGTCGACGAGCAGATGATGGATGAAATCGAATCTATCCGCAACGCTGTCAAGCCCGGCGAAATCCTCTTCGTAGTCGATGCGATGACCGGTCAGGATGCCGTCAACACAGCCAAGGCGTTCAACGACCGCCTCGACTTCGGCGGCGTTGTGCTCACCAAGCTCGACGGCGACACACGAGGCGGTGCGGCTATCTCTATCCGCAGCGTTGTCGACAAGCCTATCAAATTTGTCGGCACTGGCGAGACACTCGACGGCATCGACATATTTCACCCGGCTCGTATGGCCGACCGCATTCTCGGCATGGGCGATATCGTTTCACTCGTCGAGAAAGCACAGCAGCAATACGACGAAAAAGAGGCCGAGGACCTTGCCAAGAAACTGCGTAAGAATCAGTTCACATTCGACGACTTCCTCAAGCAGATTAACCAGATTAAGAAAATGGGTAATCTGAAAGACCTCGCATCGATGATTCCCGGTGTCGGCAAGGCAATTCGCGACATTGACATTGACAACGACGCATTCAAGGGCATCGAGGCAATCATCATGTCGATGACACCTTATGAACGAGCCAATCCCGCCGAAATCCGCGGCACACGCGTACAGCGTATCGCCAAGGGCTCGGGTACAAAAATACAGGACGTGAACCGCCTGCTAAAGCAGTTCGACCAGATTCGCAAGATGATGCATCAGGTGAGCAACATGGGCACCAATCCGGCAGCCATGATGCGTCAGATGAAACAGGCACGTCGCCGCCGTTAAACCGCTATCAATAATAACCACACATAACATACTGTCATGCCCATCATTATCGACGGAAAAAGCACAGCGGCCACCATCAAGGCCGAGATAGCAGAGAAAGTAGCCGCCCGCGTGGCTCAGGGTAAACGTGCTCCCCATCTGGCCGCCATTCTGGTCGGTCACGACGGCGGAAGCGAGACATATGTCGCATCCAAAATAAAGGCATGCGCCGAGTGCGGATTCGGCTCTACGCTCATACGCCTCGAAAGCACTCCCGAAGCGCCTCTCAAGCCCGAAGTGCTCATGGCCGAGATTGAGAAGCTGAATGCCAATCCTGAAATCGACGGCTTTATCGTACAGCTCCCCCTGCCGAAGCATATCGACGAGCAGGCTGTCATCGAGGCTATTGACCCCACAAAAGACGTCGACGGCTTTCACCCCGTAAATGTGGGACGTCAGTCGGTAGGTCTGCCTTGTTTCCACTCCGCGACTCCGGCAGGCATTGTCGAACTCCTCCACCGCCACGGCATATCGCCGGCAGGCAAACGCGTAGTGATTATCGGCCGCAGTAATATAGTCGGCAAGCCTCTTGCCGCCATGCTCATGCAGAAGGGTGCAAAAGCCGACGCCACAGTGACTGTATGCCACAGCCACACGCCTAATCTTGCCGAAATCACACGTTCGGCCGACATTGTTGTGGCTGCCATAGGTCGTCCCTGCTTCGTCACGGCCGACATGATATCAGATGGTGCTGTTGTTGTCGACGTAGGCACTACACGCGTGCCCGATGCAACCCGTAAATCCGGTTTCCGTCTTCGCGGCGACGTCGACTACGACGCAGTGGCACCCAAATGCTCAGCTATCACTCCCGTTCCGGGCGGCGTTGGTCCCATGACCATTGTGTCGCTGATGCTCAACACCCTGCAGGCAGCCGAAAACCGCGACTGACATGTCTGCGGCATGGCTCATACCACTCTTTACATCGTTAGCCTCGCTTGTTTTCGGCAACAGCGAGGCCGACCTTGTTTTTGTAGGTGATGCCATGCAGCATCAGGGACAGCTCGATGCTGCGCGCAGCGGCAAAGACTATGATTACACCGGCTGTTTCGATGCAATCGAGCCGCTTATATCGCTTGCCGACTACGCTGTTGTCAATCTTGAGACACCGGTAAGCTCTCCTCCATACAGCGGATATCCCTGCTTCAATGCACCTCCGGCATTCATTGATGCTTTGGCCGATGCCGGCTTTGACCTTTTCCTGACCGCAAACAACCATACCCTCGACCGCGGAGCACGCGGCCTGCGCAAGACTATCGAAGAGCTCGATGTCCGCAAGCTTGCCCACACCGGCACTTATGCCAATGAGTCGGCGCGCACAAAAGCGCTTCCGAAAGTCCTGGACATCAATGGTTTCAAAATCGGATTTCTGAACTACACCTACGGAACAAACGGCATTTCACCGCGCGACGGCGTAGTTGTCGACTATATCGACCGCCCTGCAATCCGCACCGATGTCGAGGCCGCAAGAAAAACCGGAGCAGAGCTGATATGCGTATGCATCCACTGGGGCGACGAATACAAACTGCTCCCGAACACATCACAGCGCCACCTCGCCGATTTTCTTGAGGCTATAGGTGTAGACATGATTATCGGCGGACACCCCCACGTGATTCAGCCCATGGAACTGCGGCCCAACAAGTACTATCCCGAAAAGAATGTACTGCTGGTCTATTCATTAGGCAATTTCGTGTCAAATATGAAAACCGCCGACACACGCGGCGGCGCTCTGGCTCATGTGAAGCTCTTCCGTGGAGACGACAAAAAGCCTGTGGTGCAGAGCGCCGGCTACCGTCTGGTCTTCACAATTCCGGGGGTTCCGGGCCGCAGCAATTACCGTGTGGTGGAGGCTGACAGCGTAAAAGATGCCGCATGGAAGCCGCGTGCTGCCGAATTCTGCCGCAGAGCGCGCTCTATATTTGACAAACATAATATCGGTGTGCCCGAATTCAAACAATAAAGCGTCATGGGTGTGTTCCGGTTCAAACAATTCAGCGTCGACGACAGCGGCTGCGGCATGAAAATATGCTCCGACAGCGTGCTGCTCGGAGCCTGGTTTCTGCCATCACATTCTCAGGCCGCGTCCGTACTCGACATCGGCGCTGGCTCAGGCCTGCTCGCCCTCATGGCCGCACAAGTCTGCACCGAAGCCCGTGTCACCGGCATAGAAATCGACCCGAAAGCTGCAGCGGCAGCCCGTGCCAACTTCGCGGCCTCGCCATTCGCCGCCCGTTTAACCGTGACAGAGGGCGATTTCAACACCATCACCCTGCCATTACACAACGACATCATAATCAGTAATCCGCCCTACTTTGTCACAGGCGAGCGCTCGGCCGACACGGCCCGTTCCACAGCCCGCCACCAGGCATCGCTGAGCTACGAAGCAATCTTTAATAAATCCGGCCTTATCAAACCAGAAGGACATATCGGCCTCGTATCTCCCGCAGAATTCGAGCATGACATCATTTTTCATGCCGAAATGGCCGGATTGAAACTGCGTCGCCTGTTAAGGGTATGTACCACCACTGCGCGGGCCGCCACACGGCTGCTGTGGGATTTCAGCCGCACCGACGGCCCCGTGACCGAAGAAATACTGAAGCTCCGCAACTCAGCCGGAGAACTCACCGAAGGCTACCGCCGCATGGTCGATGCCTTCTATGTCAAAATATGAATTCCATGAAGAAATCAGACCTCGTATTATCACTTCCCCAAAGACTCATACTGCTGTTCTGCGTATTTTTAATATGCTATATCCTTACCATGGTCGGAGCATACGTACTCGGGCGCCTCTTTTCCGATGACCCGGCCAAAGCTCTGCGCATAAGTGCCGTGCTTCAGGATTTGCTTACTTTTATCATTCCGGCGGTAGTCACTGCGCTCCTTGTAACCCGCAGACCCGCCCGGTTGCTGTGCATGATGCGACCGCCCGCACTCACTGTCATTCTGCTTGTCACCGCAATCCTGTTTATATCCATACCTCTGCAGGAGAATATCATATACTGGAACTACAATATCGAGTTACCGCAGTCAATGGCAGCTTTCGAACAGGCCGCACGCAAAATGGAGGACGCGGCTTTCGGAACAATGAAAGAATTGCTTGCAAACACCTCCGTTCTGTCTCTGATTGTAAATGTATTGATTATAGGCGTCATGGCCGGGCTGTCGGAAGAGTTGCTCTTCCGCGGATGCTTTCAGCGTCTGCTCACTACAGGAGGTGTGAACGTACACGCAGCAATATGGATTGTCGCTTTCTGCTTCTCTGCACTTCACTTCCAGTTCTTCGGCTTCGTGCCGCGTATGCTGTTAGGCGCATATTTCGGCTATCTGCTTTTATGGACAGGGAGCGTATGGGTCCCCGTCACAGCACACATTCTCAACAATGTGATGTTCGTCGTCACGGCCTGGCAACAGGCACGCCTTTACGGCCCGGATGCAATCGACAACGAACCCTCTTTGTGGCCTGTGCATTACGCCGCACTCAGTCTCGTCGGCACGGCAATCTGTATATATGCGATATACCGGGTATCCAAATCCGGAAAAACTGCGGCAAACGGCTGACGACCGCCTGAAAATTGAAAATCAGAATGGTTCGTCCGAGACATCGGCAGAGCCAAAATTCTGTGCACCGGGCGCACCGGCGGCATTAAGACCAAAGGCAGCTGCGTCGGCGGCTGCTTTCGCGGGGTCGGAAACAGGCACGGCAGTATCGGCATTATCACTTGCCTCGCGGTAAGCAAAGTCGCCCGAAGCGCCTGTATCGCCCTGGTCCCAGTTCTCAAAGCGTACATATTCCTTGCGGAAACGCATATTGACTGTATCCACACGGCCGTTACGGTGCTTTGCAACAATAAACTCCGCGAGCCCGCGGATATCCTTGCCTTCGGCATCGACACCGCTTCGGTTATAATACTCCGGGCGATGAATAAAACATACGATGTCGGCATCCTGCTCGATTGCACCCGATTCACGAAGGTCGGAGAGCTGCGGGCGCTTGTCTTTGTTGCCTCGGTCTTCGAGTTTACGGTTAAGCTGCGAAAGAGCGATTACCGGAATATCGAGCTCCTTGGCCATTTTCTTGAGAGTCTGCGAGATGGTCGATACTTCCTGCTCTCGTGAGCCGAGCTTCACGCCGGCTGTCATCAGCTGCAGATAGTCGATAATAATCAGTTTGATTCCGTGCTCGCGCACAAGGCGCCGAGCCTTGGTGCTGAATTCACCTATAGAAAGACTCGATGTATCATCGACATAGAGCGGTAAGCCCTGAAGACGGCTGAGACGGGCAGTAAGCTGTCCCCAGTCCGAAGTACTGAGGTCGCCGCTCTTGATTTTCTCGCCCGGAAGCTCGCAGGCATTTGAAATCAGACGGTTGACAAGCTGCAGATTGCTCATTTCGAGCGAGAACACGGCCACAGGGTCGCCGTGCATGGCCACATTTAGCGCCATCGACAGCACGAATGCGGTCTTGCCCATTGCAGGACGCGCCGCAATGATAATGAGGTCGGAGCGCTGCCACCCCGAAGTGAGTTTGTCGAGGTCGTAGAAACCCGTGCCTACGCCGCTGAGACCCGACTGCTGACGCCCCGCAATCTGCATCTGCTCCACCGCACGTTCAATGACAGGGTCTATCTGAACGACATCTTTCTTAAGATTCTTCTGAGATATGTTGAAAAGCGCCCGCTCGGCCTCCTGAAGGACATCGTCCACATCATTACTCTCGTCAAAAGCATTATTCTCAAGTTTCGAGGCAAATGTGATAAGCTCGCGGGCAAGATACTTCTGCGCTACAATATGAGCATGAAACTCGACGTGTGCCGCCGAGGCCACATTCATCGTTAGAGAGGCTATGTAGCCGGCACCTCCGATATCTTCGAGTTCATTGTTCTGGCGCAGGCGGTTGGTTACCGTCATCATATCCACAGGTTCCTGGGCGAGACCGAGCTGCTGTATGGCCTCGTAAATCTTCTGGTGACGGGGCTCGTAGAAACTCTCCGGACGCAGCAAATCGCTCACTTCGTTGAATGCATCCTGGTCAAGCATGAGGGCGCCGAGCACGGCAGCCTCAATGTCTGTAGCACGAGGCACAAGACGGCCTGCGACTTCGGCAGGAAGTGCGGGCCCTTTCTTTACAAATCGGCGGGGCTGGGCAGAGGTATCGGTTGGCATATTATTTCTTCACTTTAGAGATGAATTCCTCCGTGGGAATGAAATAGAACTCCACACGGCGGTTGGCGGCGCGGTTCCGAATCCCTGCATTCGAGGCCACAGGTTCGTCCGAGCCGAGTCCGTAAGGAATGATATTACTCTCTCCTCCTCCGGTCTTGGAAGCGACAAAGCTGTCGATTGCGGAGGCACGGTCAGCCGTAAGCCGGTCGGAGTACTCGGCATCGCCGGTATCGTCGCTGTGTACGGCGAGCACAATCTTATAATTGTCCGTACGCTTGAGATAAGGCACCAGCGGCTGTAGTACAGCTGCCGCACCTTCGCGGAGCACAGTGCTGTTGGCCCTGAAAAGCTTCGATGCTTCGACAGTAACCACCACCACTTCCCCATCACGCACTTTGTCTGTCTTATACCCTCCGTTTGTCAGCGTATGCTGTAGCTTTGTCATGGCTGCGGCTACACGCTCCTTGAGTTTTGCAGGAACGGGAGGGGTCTTGATATTCTCTTCGATACCTGCGGAATATGGGTCGAAAGCCTCAGTGTCTTTCTTACCTGCCGCTGTAGCCGGCAACCCTAAAAGCACCGCCACGAAGAGTGTAAGTGATATTCTTAATGATTTGAGGAGCGACATTTTTATAAATCAGAGCAGGCTTTGTTCATAATTGATTTCGGCACGAATCATCGCAGCGATATCATCGGCAGAAAAACTAACCTTCGGAGGATTCTTCTTCAGATACTTCATGATGAATGAGGTCATGTCTTCTACATCCTCTTCATCGTCTTCATCCGCATCTATCTCAAGGTCGCCGTTCTCATCGTAGTAATCATAAATGAGGTCGAGCACCTCGGCTATCGCATCGGCATCACGATGTTCGGGAGCGAGAGCCTCGCCCATTAGGGTTATTGCTTCTTCTTCGTCGTATTCTTTCATCGGTAGTCGTTTTGTGTATGTGTCATAAAGAAAAGAGACCGCCCGGCAAATCCATCGTCACAGTCCGGGCATCCTCGTCGATTTCAGTTATCATATCGCCCACTGCCGGCACGAGCACCTCAGAGCCATTTTTAGCCCTCACTTCAAACAGAAGATTGTCGGTCGAGTCATCGTATCCGGTGATTTCGCCCACAGGACCATCTTCGGTGAAAATCGTGAACCCGACAAGGTCCTCAAGATAGAATGAACCGTCCTCGCCTGCTGTTTCGGGCAGCAGCGACGCTTCGAGGTAAACGGGCTTGTTGGTGAGCTTGGAGGCGAAATCCTGCGTGTCAATGCCTTTCAGCGTGAGCAGAAGTGTCTCAGTCCCTTTCGGCCGGTATGAAAGTATGGAGAAGGGTACCATAAGGCCGTCGAGCTCCACAAAAAGATGACGTGCGTCTTCGACAGCACCAATAGCCTCTTCACTGTCGAAAATCGCCGACATCTCGCCGCGCAGCCCGTGGGGCTTTGTGAACGAGCCTACTTCAACAAGGTCGCTCAGCGGTATCATTTTTTCTTTTTCTTCTTGCCCGACGGAGTGGCAGGCTGAATGAATTCATTGAGACGCATTTCTGTCGGAGAGACGTTGATTGCTCCGTGCGACATATTGCGTAAATCAGAAAAAACGCGCGCATCTTCAACGCCCTCCGAATTCGAAGCCAGCAGTGTCTTCTTCATCTGGTTGGCAATCATGAAGATGAGGGCATCGCGCTCTTCACCCGGCTCAAGGTCGACAGCGGCACCGATAAGACGGGGTATGAAGTGTCCGTAGTGATGATATGGCATCATGCCGGGACGCTCGGCCGGTACAGGGTCCGGACCACCGTCAAAAGTCTTAGCCTCCACATGCTCGTAAGGAAAGTCGACATCGAGTTCAAAGTTACTCATTATTACCAAATGGTCCCACAGCTTGCGGCGGTATTCGTCCGCATTTCCCTGATTCGGAAAGAGTGTCTGCATGGCTGCTACAATGCGGTAAGCGCAGGCCGTGCGCTCCTGACGGTCTTCAATGGTGAGACAGTGGTCGACCATCTTCTGTATATTTCGGCCGTACTCGGGGAGCACAAGCCGTTTGAGATGATTTGTATATGTGAGCATAGAATTCAACTTTGGAGGCACCGCCTGCCGGCACGCGCCGATTCGGGACGCTAATTTACTACATTTTTTCCAACCCTGCAAATAGAGCGATGCCCCATAATTGTTGTATTGTCAACAAACAGATATGGATTTGACAGGCTTATATGGAATCTATATCTGTTGAAATCAAATATTTTTTTGAAAAAAATTTGATTTCAGATTTTATTTGTACCTTTACAACGGATTCAAAGTAAGCAATCAGGCATACCAATGGACAAAAAAGAAATATATGACAGGATAGAGTATATAGTAGCCTGTGTCGGTGCTTTTGCCCAGCGACACAAGCTTACTAATTCACAAGCATATGCTTATCTGCGCCGTTTCTCCGGCATAGATTTTCTTCTTGACTGCTATGCCGCCGAACATACACTTTCTATCGAAGACGCAGTGTCCGACCTGAAGATTATTTGCAGCCGGGAAGGAGGAAAAATATGACATTCTCTATCATGGCTCGAACATAGCTATCGAACAGATTGACCTCTCACGAAGCAAACGCGGAAAAGATTTCGGTCAGGAATTTTATCTCAATGCCGACCCTATACAAGGATTGGCCCTATTGCCGATAATACGGTCGGAGTGCAGATTCGAAGATATATTATGGGATATCTCTCTGCCGCCGCACTGGTTGCGGAGCTGAAATTTAAAGGAGACCGTGCGGTACAGTATTTCTTTGGGACTCCACGGGCTATCGAATTTCTAAAACATATTGAGTTATGACACAGGACATCCAGTTTCAGATAGAAAGCCTTGCAACAGAACTGACTCAGATGCTTATGACAGAG
Organism: uncultured Muribaculaceae bacterium; assembly: GCA_910587355.1. Classification (GTDB taxonomy): domain Bacteria; phylum Bacteroidota; class Bacteroidia; order Bacteroidales; family Muribaculaceae; genus CAG-873. The sequence continues at coordinate 226 of CAJUKF010000051.1, read as the reverse complement.
TACGGCTGGGATATACGCCGGGCACTTGATGAGCTATATTCTTCTGCGACATTCGCAAAACTAAATGACCCGGAGTGCGGCCTTTATTATCAGGGAGCTGTATATATTTTCCAGTTTCTCAAATCTGAAATAGAAACCGGAAAAATCGCATAGACATCAAAATACTTTATTAAATCGAGTAGGAGGTAAACACTAATCGCAGGTGTTTATCTCCTGCTTTCGTGTT
>CAJUKF010000050.1 GCA_910587355.1 uncultured Muribaculaceae bacterium | reverse complement strand
ATATTCGACCGATGCTTATTTATTATTCACATTGGTTATTAAACAACCTCTTAATGTGAGCGAATCAAATGTTACGCCAAAAGCCCCAGTCTTATCCTGTGATTTTAATTGCTGATATTGGCTGAAAGACTCCAGAGCAATAGAATCTTGTGGAATAGTCCACTCTGTCCTGATGAATGATGATTTTTTGTAGTCTATTAAATCCACGAAAGGAAGTCCGTATAGATGTAACCACAAGTATTCCCTAATATCTTTATTGGCGTCAATTAAAGCTGGAAAAACCTGATACGGCATGACATTGAAAAGCCTGATACAGTCATATAATTCAGGAGATATAAGCATATCACACCCAGGTCCGGCTGTCGTGGAGATATAGTCTGACATAATAGCCCCCTTTTTTAATTTGAATTTCAAATCGGGATTACGTAATAGTTTATTCCACGGACTTATTTGAGATGCCGTGAAAGGACAAAGACAATCTACTTGTGGGTATTTCTTGCCCATCCTCAGGTCATGTGACAGCTTATAATATTTCATTGATATATCATTCTTCATATTTATACTATTGGGCTATTATAATCAGAATTGCTGCGAGAACGAGGAAGCCGAGAAATCCGTTGGCGAGGTTGTTGTCGGCATGGTCTATGTTATTGAAATCTTCCGACCCATAGCGGATTTGCCGATATGACACTTTCTGCCCGCAACGGAACAACCGCAGACACCCATACCGAAGCCCGGCTCCGATATGCAGAATTACAGAAACGAACCATGAACCGATAAATATTTTAGCAATCAATTCCATTAAAGTTTCCATTATTTTACACCATATTATTTGGATTTGATATCATTTTGCGATTATTTAAGAATCTTCCGTTTAAAAACGGAATTACTGTCAACGCCCATACTGACTACATTATAATCCGAAGGTATATATATTGTGTCGCCAATCGTTACAATCGGTCTCGGGACATTCAGATTTCCAGAAAATTTCCACTCCTTCCCATCTGTATTGCGCTTTAGTTTGCGCGATGTAATCCAAGGACCAAATTTGGTGTAGACGAAAGAATAATCAGAGTTATAGCAGATTACATATGGCAGTTCAACGATTACAGTATCGTCTATTGAAATTGTTGTATGCTCTCCCCACCAAGAGAGTGTGTCCTGAACTTCTTTTGGTAAATCGGAATACACAACCCTTTCGCCATCAGTGTAATCTATGGAACGAGAGCATCCGAAACACAAGCCAATCGCTCCAAAGACTATAATTCCGACTATTTTCTGCCATTTATTCATAATCGTAACGTGATGTATATGATTGATATACAATTCCATTCGAGCGCAGGTAATCCTCAAAAGTCCCATATTTGTCGAGATTCTGCAAATAATCTCCGTAGGCTTTATAGTATCTGCGGCAATCCTCAACCAAGTTTTCACAAAGAGGCATATTCAACTTTCGGGAAATACGCTCAAACTCATGCGTGTCTTCAATCATTGCAGGAATGTCTGATACACTTGCTCCGTCATAGCCATTCAACACTCCTGAAGGCATTTCATGTATGGAGAACTCAAGAAAATATTTGAGCGCATCATACTTATATCTGAGCGCATCAACATTATCAGGTTCGTATTCAAGCAACATATCCGCCAACTGAAACGGCTGATACTTTCCTCCGCTGTGATCACAAAAAATTGCGAGCGGACTGTCAGAATGTATGCAGGAATCTTCGTGTCCTCGGAAACAGTGAAACAGAAATCTTAAGCCATCATATCCACCAGTCTCCAAATCAGCGGCTATCGCCGGACATATAACCTTGTTTATAAACACTCTGTTCCAGCAAATGTCATTATGGTTATCCCAAAAGTCCTGAATCTCACCGAGGAGCAACATTCCTCTCTCACAATCCGTTTTCTCCCATTGGGAGAGCAGAGCGTGCCGTTGTTTCCTCTCAGGTTTGCTTAGCCCGTCAGCCCGGAATTTACTGCAAATTGCAAGATAATCAGATAATATTCGGTTCATCGCTTGCCTCCTTTCAGGCAGAACAAGAACGATAGACTTTGCGCCCATAGGTTGCAGGAGAGAGCAAAGCCAACACACAGAATCAATGTTTTATAGAGTGTCGCCATATGCAAAATTACAGATAATAATCGACATCAGGTGTGACAAATGTCACATTCGGGGGTGAAAATCAGACACAAACGAGGATTTTATTATATTCTTACGGATTCGTTGGTGTCGTCAGTTGCCCGGCTTCTTTTTAATTATAGAGGGGGTGTTAAATTCTATTAAATCCAAAGTGCGCTAAAGAAATATTTTTTTATGACGGTGTTTTAATAGGTAATTAAAACTATCTATTTATGAAACATCACTCATCACTATGTCGCGTTATTTCTGCCGTTGTTTTAGCGGGGGGAGCGCTGTTTTGCCATGGTGAGAACACTTCGGAATGGTGGCGCACGTTCAACGACAGTCATCTCGATACGCTCATCGCTATGGGGGAGGCCAACAATTATGATGTGAGCATGGCCATGCGGCGTATTGAGATGGCGAAAGCTGCCGTACGCCAGGCAGAAAGTGCGTGGTATCCACAGTTAGGGCTTCAAGCCGGCTGGAGCAAAGCCCGGCAGTCGGGACGACTTACCGGCCGCGAAGGTAGCGCCACAGGCACCTCTTATTTCAGCGGAGACGTGACGATGAGCTGGGAAATCGATGTATTCGGTAAGGTGCGCGCACAGGTAAACCATGACAAGAAACAGGTGCAGCTAAGTTCTGCCGAATTCGATGGCGCAATGCTGACTGTGCAGGCTTCCATCGCGTCGGCTTATTTCACACTTCTGATGCACAGAGCACAGCTCGCTGTCGCAAACGAGCATGCTGCCAATCAGAAGCATCTGCTTGATATCACCGAAACACGCTACCGCACAAAGCTTGTGTCGAAGCTCGATGTAGCCCAGGCAAGTACACTGTATTACGGCACAGAATCATCCATTCCGATGCTCGAATCATCGGTCGAGGCCGATTATAATGCCATAGCCCTTCTGCTCGGCCTCGAACGCGCACAGCTGCCTGTCTGGCTTTACGATGAGACACCGCTCCCCGCGACGAAACAGGACATACCTGAGATTCCTGCCGACTTGATTCGTCGCCGTCCTGATGTAGTAGCCGCAGAGAAGAGTATAGAAGTTGCCGCGGCTGCTCTCGGCATTGCCCGCAGCGAATATCTTCCGTCGCTTTCCTTACAGGCTTCGGCCGGTACTGCGGCACATAACATAGGTGATGTATTTGACAGACCTGCCTTCACTTATTCGGTAGCTCCCACCTTATCGTGGACGATTTTCGACGGCTTCGGACGCCGTGCTGCCACGGCGTCGGCACAGGAGAATATGAAACTCGAAGTAGACAACTACAATATGACGGCACTCGGGGCCGCGCAGGAGGTGAACAACGCTCTCACTTCATATAACTCCACCATCCGGTATATTGATATGCTGCAGAAGGCAGTCGACTCCAGCCGGGAATCGGTGACTCTGTCGATTGACCAGTATAAGCAGGGACTTACCGATTTCTATAATGTCGTTGAGGCCCATCTTAATTATCTCACCTATCAGAATAATCTCGTCTCGGCCCGCGGCCAGGCTCTTACTTCTTTAATCGACCTCTACAAATCTCTTGGAGGAGGTTTCTAAAAACACTCGGACATATGAAAAACATTAGAGTCTTTTTATTGCCTGCCGTTATTGCCGCTGCAGGAATTACACTTACCTCATGCCATAAACAGGCAGCTCACGAGGGGCAGCTAATGAGCGTCGATGTCGCTTATCCGGTAGAGGATTCGGTGATGATTTACAAGACATATCCCGGGTCGCTTAAAGCCAGACGCACAGTAGAACTTGTGGGTCGTGTCAACGGCTATCTGATTGCATCGGATTATAACGGAGGCGATTTGGTGAAGAAAGGAAAAGTGCTATTCCGTATCGAAGATACAAGTTACCGCGATGCCGTAGCAAAGGCTGAAGCCGCTCTGACAACGGCTGAGGGCAATCTTAAGTATGCCGAATCACGATACCACGCCATGGTGGAGGCTCTCAAAGGCGATGCCGTGAGCGAAATGGAAGTGCAGGAAGCCCAAAGTACTCTCGTGCAGTGCCAGGCAGCAGTGAAGAACGCACAGGCCTCGCTGCAGCAGGCGCGCACGACATTGTCGTACTGCACTGTTACGGCTCCTTTCGACGGTCATGTCACTGCCAGCAATATCTCTGTCGGCGGCTTTGTCGGAGGAGAGGGGTCGCCGGTCTCTCTCGCCACTATCTATATGGATGACGATATGGATGCTGTCTTCGCTATTGATGATGACAAAGCGCTCGCCCAGTTGCGTAAAAATATTGATTCGGGGCTGATTGACTATAAGCACATACCCATATCATTCTCAGAGCATCTCAGCAGGCCTTATTACGGGGTGCTCTCCTACGAGGCGCCGGATATAAATACCTCGACCGGTACGTTGGAGATGAAAGCGTCTGTGGCAAATCCTGACTATGAACTGAAGAGCGGCATGTATGCCAGTATCCAACTGCCGTATGAGGCAGAACCTGATGCAATCATGGTGAAGGATGCCGCAATCGGCACTGACCAGCTCGGCAAATATGTATATGTAGTCAACGATTCGGACAAAGTGGTCTATACCCCTATCCGGATTGGTGACCTGGTTCGCGATTCGCTCAGGATAGTCAATTCGGGTCTTACGGTCAAAGACCGTTATGTGACCAAAGCGCTCATGAAGGTGCGTGACGGTATGGAGGTGAACCCCGTTGTTGTCAAATAAGCAAACTGTCGCATTATGTTCAGCAGATTTTTTATACAGCGACCGATATTTGCCACCGTGCTGGCAATACTGATGATACTGGCCGGCCTGATTACGGTGAAATCACTTCCGGTCGCCCAGTATCCCGACATCACTCCACCGACAATATTCGTCGGTGCAAATTATCCAGGTGCCGATGCGCAGACCGTGGCCGAAACCGTCGGTGTGCCTATAGAAGAGCAGGTCAACGGGGTGGAAGGCATGATGTACATGAGTTCTACCTCGGGCAACGACGGTTCGTACATGCTTGAAATCACATTCGAAAACGGCACTGACCTCGATATGGCGGCTGTGAAAGTGCAGAACCGTGTATCGCAGGCCGAACCGGTGCTCCCCTCGGCGGTGAAGCAGCAGGGCGTGAATGTGGAGAGCCGTTCGTCGAACATCATTCTGTTTCTGGCGCTTCAAAGCGACGTGCCGGGCCGTTACGATGGACTTTACCTCACTAACTACGCGCAGCTGAGCGTTGTCGACGAGCTATCGCGTATCGATGGCGTGGGCAGTGTGAATGCTTTCGGTTCGGGTGAATACAGCATGCGTGTGTGGCTCGACCCCGAGAAGATGCGCGTACGCGGCATCACTCCTACCGACGTGACGGCGGCCATATCAAGCCAGAATATCGAGGTGTCGGCCGGTTCGGTCGGTGCGCCTCCTGCCGACGACGGCACCCAGTTCGAGTTCACCCTTACTTCGGCGGGACGTCTTAAAGATGCCGATGAATTCGGCAATATCGTGGTGCGTACTGCTGAAGGCGGCGGAATCCTCCGCCTTAAAGACATAGCGCGTGTTGACATGGGCAGTCAGACGTACTCGATGCTGTCGAATGTATCGGGCAAAGATGCCGGCCTTATCGGCGTGTATCAGCTGCCGGGCGCCAACGCCATGAAAGTGGCTTCTGCGGTAAAAGACCGTATGGCCGAACTTAAGGAATATTTTCCGGAGGGTGTCGATTATAAAATCATTCTCGACACCACCGATTTCGTGTCGGCCTCTATTGACGAAGTGCTTGTCACTTTTATTGAGACCACACTCATTGTGATGCTTGTCATTCTCCTCTTCCTCCAGAACTGGCGTGCCGTTGTCATTCCCATGATTACCATTCCGGTGTCGCTGATTGCCACCTTCGCGGTGATGAAAATCATGGTATTTACGCTCAACACCCTCACCCTCTTCGGTCTCGTGCTTGCAATTGCCATTGTGGTCGATGATGCGATAGTGGTGGTCGAAGATGTGACGCGCATCCTTAACAAAGGAGGATGTACGCCCACGCAGGCAGCAGAGAAAGCAATGGACGAACTCACGGGGCCTGTTGTCGGCGAAGTGCTGGTACTTCTGTCGGTATTTATACCTACGGCGTTTATCTCGGGCATTACGGGCGAACTCTACAAACAGTTTGCGCTTACGATTGCTGTATCGACGGCCTTTTCTGGTTTCAACGCGCTTACGTTCACGCCGGCCATGTGTGCTCTTTTCCTGCGTCCGCAAAGCGGGAAACCGAAGTTTTTCATCTACCGATGGTTTGACAGCGGATTTGAAAAAGTGCGTAATGCGTATAACGGTACGGTAGGACACATGCTGCGTAAGCCGGTGCTGAGTCTCATGATATTTGTCGTTCTCTGCGGCCTGGCCTTCTGGGGTTTTCTACGCTGGCCGACAAGTTACGTGCCGCAGGAGGACATGGGCTATTTCATGACATCGATTCAGCTGCCCACCGGTGCGTCGATTGAGCGTACGGACAGCATAATGAAGGAAGTGGAGGGTAAAGTGCTGTCGCTTCCGCAGGTGAAGGACGTGATTTCCGTTACTGGCAATTCGTTCCTGGGCGGTGGCGCGGCGAGCAATCTGGGTTCGATGTTTGTGATACTCAAGCCTTGGAAAGACCGCAAAGGCAAAGGCAACGATGTGGAGTCGGTGATTGCGAAAGTCTCGGAAATCACAGCCGGAGTACAGGAAGCTGTGGTATTCTCTGCGAATCCTCCGGCAATTCCGGGCCTTGGCATGTCATCGGGGCTGCAGATGCAGATTCTTGATGTCAACAACCTCGGCAGCAAGGAAATGGCGCAGGCTGTGGCCGAAATGCAGCGTGCCGCCGCCGATTATCCCGAGCTCAGAGAAATCACATCGCTGTATCAGGCAGAGACTCCGCAATACAATGTGAAAATCGACCGTGACCGCGCCAAGCTTTACGGACTCACGCTCGAAAGCATCTATAGCACGCTGTCGTCTTTCATGGGTACGAGCTATGTGAATGACTTCGTGAAATTCGGCCGCACCTATCAGGTACTTGTCAGCGGCGCGGCCATGTCGCGTTCACAGGCCGAGGATGTACTCAAACTGAGCGTCAGAAACGACAGCGGCGATATGGTGCCTTTCGCGTCGTTCGCTTCCATTGAAGAAATTCTGGGACAGCCTAACGTCAGCCGCTACAATATGTATTCCACTGCTTCTGTGACCGGCATGCTCAATCCCCATGTGAGTTCGTCTAAAGGCATCAAGGCCATGGAGGATATAATGAAAAATACTGTAGGTCCGTCGTTCTCCTATGCGTGGACAGGCGAAGCGTTGCAGGAAACTCAATCGGGCACGAGCATCAGTATGGCGCTGATTTTCGCCGTGATAATCACAATCCTTGTGCTTGCGGCCCAATATGAATCGTGGACCGACCCGCTCGCTGTGGTCATTACGACACCGACGGCTATTCTCGGAACGATTATCGGCTGTATCTTCCTGGGACAGAGCATCAGCATCTATACCCAGATTGGCATTATACTGCTGATTGGTATGGCGGCGAAAAACGCTATCCTTATAGTGGAATATGCCACCGACTACCGAAAGGCCGGAATGCCTGTACGTCAGGCTGCCGAGAGTGCTGGCAATGTGCGTCTGCGGCCTATCCTTATGACGGCGCTGGCTTTCGTGTTCGGTGTGATGCCTATGCTTTTCGCAACAGGCGCGGGCGCAGGCAGCCGTCTCTCACTCGGCACGGCTGTGGTATTCGGCATGGCTGTCAATGCGGTGCTCGGTACGCTGTTTGTGCCTAACTTCTGGGAACTCTTCGAGAATTTCCGAGAGAAGTATCTGTCTAAAATGTTTGCCGGCTCAAATGTAGTGGCTCGTCCGTCGAAAGACGATGACAGCACTTCGTCTGGCGATATATAACGGCATTTTTTCTATCAAAACCACCGCAGCCCTACTTCCGAAATCCGGAAGTAGGGCTGATTGCGTATATAGCTTCGGATAATGGTGCTGATTATTTAAGTTCGGAAATCAAATGCCGGATAGTAGACAACGGATGAATGAATATCATCCTCGGACCCACATACCGCATTACTTCACGGATTTTTTCGCGGTTAGCCTTGGAGTAGCAGTGAATTTCGCATTTCCTGCAGCTCGATTTTTCATTGCCTTTAGGGCAGTGGTCAAGCCGTTGATGAGCGTAGTCGAGCAGATTACGGCAGTCGGCGCATAAATCACCGTCAGCAGGCTTGTGGTGTTTCCGACAGTAAATGCCAATCATTTGGTTGACAACCAATTTCTCCTGGTCAATTCGTTCCATATGAATACTCTTAAGGTTGTCCTTATTTACTGCGGTAGAGAAGTTTCGTACTCCTTGCGGTGGTTTGTCACTTTCTTCATGTTTGTCTGCGCCCATTCAGTAAGCTGTCGGATGAGAGGGAGAAGAGATTTGCCTATACCGGTAAGTCTGTATTCAACTTTAGGAGGTACAACGGCATATACTTTTCGGTCGATAAGGCCGTCGGCCTCCAGTGTACGGAGGGTGGATGAAAGCACTCTCGATGAAACATCTGGAATCAGCCGGTTGAGCTCATTGAATCTGACTACATCGTGTTCGCCTATTATAAGCAGGGTGAGAAGCGCCCATTTGTTGCCGAATCGGGCGATGACATTTCTCACGGGGCAGATTTCAATTATTGAATTTGTTTCCTCTTTCTTTTTCATTTATCCGGTATACTTACTTTTAATTGCAAAGTTAGTTATTTATTGCGATATACAGCAATTGTAATAGTCATATATCCGCTGCCGGATAAAAATGTGCCGGCGGCGAATTTTTATCTCGCTGGTAATCAGCAAAACCGAGCTTAAGGTTACTATGAGTGAAAAAAGTAAGTTCTTGACAGACAGAAAATATTGCTATAACTTTGCATCACGGAATAATTAAAAATCAAATCATATGAAACAGATTCAGACAATCGAAAAAGGCACTGATTTCAGCGCCATAAACTTCGGCAATCTCGACGGCATTAAGGATTACGTTCTCGAACTCGGTCCGGAAATCAAAATCCCCGGGAAGGTATTCGGCGGTCAGGCTGTCGGTGCCACCGGCGGCGAATTTTCATTTCAGGTTTTCGCTCCTGGACAGGAAACAGGCTTCCTACACACCCACAAAAATCACGAGGAACTCTATTTCTTCCTCAAAGGCAAAGGAGAGTTTCAGGTCGACGGCAATGTATTTCCGGTCGAAGAAGGCAGTGTTGTCCGTGTGGCTCCCGACGGTCGCCGCAGTGTGCGCAACAACGGCTCGGAGCCTCTTGTGATGCTCTGCGTGCAGTATCGCGGCAATACATTCACACCCGAGGATACTTCCGATGGAAACATTCTCAATGAACCCGTCAAGTGGTGAATCAAGAGCTGCCGGGCGCTGCAAACTTTCTGGAGCGGCGTTTCGGCGCCGCTTTTATTTTATCTATAAATAAAAAGACCCGGTCTGTCGAACGGGTCTCTTTTGCGATTGTAGCGAATTCGGGAATCGAACCCGAGTCTCCACCTTGAGAGGGTGGCGTGCTAGGCCACTACACTAAATCGCCTTGCTGCAATTCTGAGGTGTTTTTCTCTTTTGCGCTGCAAAGTTACAACGACTTTTTTACTTGTGCAAATGTTTGTCGTGAAATTAACAAAATTTTAGAATGAACCCTTGCAAAATGCTGTGCGCATAATTTTTCCACGGCTTTGTGTCAGTTATTCCTTGCGGAAAGCGTAACTTTGCATGTTGAAAACAGATGTTTGAATCGTAGTGCCGCAAGTTCTTATACACAAGCTACAGAGATGGAAGAAAAGAAATATAATGATATGCAGACTGTGAAACGCCGTTTTTTCGCTATGCGAAACGGTGTGATTGCCGATACCCTTCGTTTGGCCGGTCTGCCGTATAAAGTGATTTTCGGGCTTAATCTGCCCCAGATAGTGGAAATAGCCGCTGAAACTCCCCATAAGCGTGAACTTGCCGAAGCTCTCTGGGCCAACAATACAACGCGTGAAAGTATGCTGATGGCTCCTATGCTCATCGACCCGTCGTCGTTCAGCATGGAAGATGCGCGCCGCTGGCTCGATACTGTGCCGACTGCCGAAGTCGCCGACATACTCTGTCACAGGCTTCTTCGCAAGACTTCCTATGCCTGGGAACTGGCAGAGATGCTGATTGATAGTCAAAGTGCTCCTTTCGACAAATACGTGGCTCTGCGCCTCGCTTTCAATCTTGTGGCAACGGCGCCGTCGCGCGCTCTCGCTATTGCGGAGAAAGGCGGCAGTCATCCCGTTGCGCTGGCCCTTGCCGATGAAGCCCGGTTTCTTATCACCGGCGAATTGAGCTGACTGAACCGGCTTTGAGTGCAGATTGAAATCATATCCTGTAATTTATTGGTCTTAAACATATAAAGTTGAACGATAAACCAACCGAAAAGCTGTGGAACAGAGAGTATGTCAAGGTGATGCTCTGCAATTTCCTGCTTTTCTTCGCTTTCTATCTTCTTACTCCTCTTCTCCCCATTTATCTTGATGCCCAGTTTAAGGCCGACAAGGATACTATCGGCCTTGTGCTGTCGGGCTATGTCGTGGCTACGCTTCTTATACGTCCTTTCAGCGGATTTTTCGTCGATTCGTTCAACCGGCGCAAGGTGCTCACACTCTGTTTTTTCTTCTTCTTTCTGTGTTTCACCGGCTATATAGGCGCAGGTTCGTTGCTGATGTTTGCCATTGTGCGGACAATGCACGGCATTCCGTTCGGCGCAACGACTGTAGCCAATTCGACAGTCGCCATTGATGTGCTGCCGTCCTCGCGGCGCAACGAGGGCATCGGCTACTACGGTCTCAGCAACAACATAGCCATGGCAATCGCGCCGTCGGCAGGCATATGGATTTATCACGCTACGGGTAATTTCGATTTGCTTTTCTGGATTTCACTGATACTCGCGTTTTTCGGCTTTTTGCTCACTACCCGTGTGAAACTGCCAAAACGCGAGATAGTCGCCGGAAAGCCTAAACTCTCGCTGGACCATTTCTTCCTGAGCCGTGCATGGCCGCTGGCAGTGAATATACTCATGTTCGGCCTGTGCTGGGGCGTGATGCAGAATTATGTGGCGATTTTCGGTCAGGAACGTCTCAATATCACCGACGGCACCGGCCTTTTCTTCGCCCTGCTGTCGGCCGGACTTATTATATCGCGCTTTTTCGGAGGCAAGCAGTTGCGCCGCGGCGAAATATCGGCAAGCGGTGCGCAGGGCGTGATTCTGTCGACAATCGGTTATGCTCTTTTCGCCTTTTCGCCGGGCGCATGGGCCTACTACCTCTCGGCTTTGTTTATCGGTCTCGGCAACGGACGCATGTATCCGGCTATGCTCAATATGTTTGTCAATATGGCCCGGCACGACCAGCGTGGCACTGCAAATTCGTCGATTCTCATTTCATGGGATCTCGGTATGGGCATAGGCATCGTGATGGGCGGTTTTCTAATTGAATACATAAGTTATACCACAGCTTTCTGGACTGTCGCAGCTATTCAGGCGACGGGAGCTGCTGTCTACCTTCAGTTCTCATCGGAGTATTTCAACAGCCACAAACTCGTGTGAGCGGATTTATCGCATCACGCGTCGGCCGTCGATGTTGGGCAGGAATACCGTCACCATGCCGAGCAGGGGCAGTAGAGTGCTGATTTGGAAAATGAATTCGATGCTCGTTTTGTCGGCAAGCCAGCCGAAAAAGGCCGAGCCGATGCCTCCGAGGCCGAAATTGAGTCCAAAAAACAAGCCGGCCATCATGCCCACTTTATCTGGTTTCAGTTCTGTGGCATATACAAGAATTGCCGAAAATGCCGATGATATGACAAGACCGATAATAATGGCAAGTATTATGGTGAGCGTGAAATTGACATAGGGGAGCGCCAGCGTGAACGGTGCCGCTCCTAAAATGGAGCCCCAGATTACATATTTGCGTCCGTATCTGTCGCCGATGCTGCCTCCGAGAATTGTGCCTATGGCTACGGCGGCCATGAAAGCGAAGAGACAGAGCTGCGACACCTTGATGTCAACTCCGAATTTGTCTATGAGGAAGAATGTGAAGTAACTCGTCATGCTCGCCATATAGAAGTATTTGGAGAATGTAAGCACGCACAGTATGGCAATTGCCCAGTTGATGCGGCTGCGCGACAAGTCCTTTATTGCCGGACTGACGATAATCTTTCGCGATGCCGGACGGTGAAGCACACTTTTGTACCATTTGCCGACGGGTAGCAATGTTATGCCGGCTACAAAAGCGGCTATGGCAAACCATATTATCGAGCGTTGTCCGTAAGGTATGACGATGACTGCTGCGAGCAGAGGACCGATAGCACTGCCGCCGTTGCCTCCGACCTGAAAAATCGACTGTGCCAGCCCTTTCTTTCGTCCTCCGGCAAGCTGTGCTATACGAGAGGCTTCGGGATGAAAGATTGACGAGCCCATGCCGATTACACCTACGGCAAGAATTATAAACGCATATTTGTTTGCGACAGAGAGGAGGATGATGCCTATGAGCGTGAAAACCATGCCTGCCGACAGCGCGTAAGGCATAGGATGACGGTCGGCCACGCGTCCGACAAGCGGCTGCAGCAGCGATGATGTCATCTGAAACACCAGTGTTATTATGCCAATCTGCCCGAATGTAAATCCGTACTGATTTTTGATAATAGGATATATCGACGGTATGATTGACTGCATCATATCGTTCAGCAAATGGGCAAAACTGATTGCAAACAGTATGGAGTATAATGTCTTCTCCTGACGTTTCGTAGCGTACGAATCCATTCTCAGTTGGCGAAGTCTACCGATATGCCCATCTGGAAGCGGGCCGGGTTGAGAGGGTAGTATGGCATCGAGAAGTAGCCGTTGCCGCCGAAGAGGCCTTTGTTCATGTGTGAGTATAGCACATAGAAGCGGGCTCGGCTGAGTTTCATGTTTATATAAGCGTTGCAGAAAGGATAATTTCCCACTTTCATATCGCGCTGGTTGGTGAATGCAGCAAGGGCAGGCTGGTAGCCCGGCGAATAGTATTTGGTGTAATAATCGCAGTCAACGCCGAGCTGCACATGGAGTGTGGCGATTTTGAAAATGAAATAGAGATTGGAGTACACTGCAAGAGAGGGCAGCGGTATCACTTTGTCGTTGCTGGTAGTCTGATAGGTGACGGTGTTGTCCCAGTTAAGCGCCCTGAAGCGGAAATTCTGTTTCAGCGACAGCGACAGAATCTGAACGGAGCCTCCGTGCTGTTGCGGCAGGCCGTCGGCTGCGAAATAGATATGATTCTGAAGATTCGACAGGCTTGCACGGAAATGGGTGCCGGTCTTTTCCCAGCCTACCTCGCCGCCGAAGCTCACTGTGCGCTGCTTGCCGAAATCGTTGTCCCATATGAAATGGTTCGACAGATATTTCTTTGTCAGGAACGGTGCCTGTTCGTTGTGGAATGACCCGAATACCTTGATGTCGGCGCTGTCGCCGAGGAGCTTGAATCGTGTGGTGGCACTGCCGTCGACTTTCACTTCGGCTGCAGCCTCGCCGAGAATGCCTATTTCGGCGGTAGCATTGTATTTCAGCAGAGAGCCGTTCTGTTTAGTAAGCTGAGCGCCTACCCATGCGAGCTGTTGTGTGGTATGGGGCTTGAAGGCCCCGACGCCTTCAGGAAACGGTGTGAGACCATAGTCGGGATTGCTGCGGTCGAGAGTGTCGGCAGTGAGATTATAGCGGCGCACCTGATGTGTCACATATGCGGCCAGACCGAATTTGGCGTATTTGTTGAAGCCTTCGAGCAGCGACACGCCCAGAGTGTTGGTCACAGCCCAATAAGTGGTGCGGTCGCGTGTGAAATCGGGATTGAGATACAGATTGCCGAAGTAATCCTTGATTTCGCTCGAATTCATGTCGGTGAAAAGGTGCTTGCCCGAGTTGTAGCGCAGTGTGTAGATGAACGATGTCACCGGCACGTATGTCCGTGTCACGGTAGAGTCGTTTTCGCCTTGCTCTTCGCGCCAGAATCCCACGTTATAGCGGTTGTTTATGAACAGTTCCTCGCCCCACAGACGGGTATGTGCGGCCGTCAGTTTGGTCGGAATGGTCTTGGGGTCGACTTTGGTGATACCGCCCTGTATTTCGGCCGGGTCGGTGATGTAGAGCATGTCGGTGATGCCGCCGTTTTCTTTGTTCAGAAGGTTGAAATGGTTGAAATAGGCCTGCATCTGATAGCGGTCGCCTATGTATGAGCCCGAAAATCCCCACGACAAGTCTTTTGTGGCCTGATAGTTGTAACATCCTTTGGAGTAAAGATAATCCACCATGGCTCCGATTTGGGCTTTTGCATTTATATTGCCTGAAAAAATGGTCTTGAGGCGCTCCTGAGCATTCTCGCGTCCGCCGGCGGTGTTGAACGACACCAGTGTCATGGGTATGCGCGTATTATAGAAACGCATCTTGTCATATGTCGGCATCCAGTGGTCGAGAGCGTCGCGGAAAAAGAAGTCGCTCATGGGCTTCCGTTCGTGGAATATCATGTTCATGCCCTCTGCGCCGAGGTTACCGGTCGTGGCGTAGGCGCTGCTCACCATCGATGGTATGGATTCACGCGAGTAGTTGAGCATGAGGGTATCCATCGAGGCCGGCTCGCGCAGACCGAGGGGCGAAAATAGTTTCCAGACATACGAAGGGGCTATGACCGGCGCTTTGTGTGTGCCTGTGGTTTCGTGCCTGTGGCCCTGTGCTCTTACAGGCAAAGCACAGATGATGCAGCATATAAGCGAAAGTATGAATCTTGTCTTTTTCATATTTTGAACTGCAAATATACGCATTTATATTCAACTATCCTGCTCCCGGGTGCGTTTATTAATTGAAGCTTTCAGAGGCTTTGATGAAATAATTGTATACAAGAGATTCAACTTTCGGTTGTTTATGAATAAGTACATGAGCAAGACACGCGTAGCGGTGAGTCTGGCATTTATCATAATAATCCTCGGTGGCACAGGACTTATGCGCCGATGTATTCACGATTCCGGCGAAATTGTCAATGAGTATGTAAAACCGGGGGGTGATACTATTGCAGTTGCCATAGAGATGAGCCCGCTGACTTACACGATGCATAACGATACTGCTGAGGGATTCGATTACAATATGTTGCGTGCGATTGCTTTGCAGCATCATGTGACTGTGGAGTTTTTTCCTGTGGCATCTTTGGAGGATGCATTCCATGGCCTTAATGACGGAAAATATGATATGCTTGTGGCATCCCTGCCGGCGACAAGGACTCTGAAGCAACATTTTCCGCTGACCGACCCTATCTATCTCGACAAGCAAGTGCTCGTGCAGCGCGTGGACTGTACCGGAAAAGCACCGGTGCGTTCGCAGGAACAACTTATTGGCGACAGCGTGTGGGTTGCGGAGGGGTCTCCGTATAACACACGCCTCCGCAACATGATACGCGAGTTAGGCGATACGATTGTTGTAATTGCCGAGCCGGGATATTCTTCCGAACATCTGGCGATTCGCACGGCTCTCGGCGAAGTGAAACAGGCTGTGGTAAATGAAGCTGTAGCCCGCCATATCGCTGAGCAGTATCCGTGTCTCGATATTTCTACGCCTATATCGTTCACCCAGTTTCAGGTATGGGCTGTCGCGCCGGGCGATTCTGTTCTGCTGGATTCGCTGAACCATTGGGTGCGCGAATTTAAAGATACTCCGGAATATCGGTCTCTCGCCGATAAATATCTGTGAATTTTATCTCTCGGCCCTCATTGGGTTGGTAAGAAAGTCTTCGTATGCAAGACGTATGCCGTCGGCAAGTTCGGTTTTGTAGGTCCAGCCGAGTTTTGTGGCTTTGCTTACGTCGAGCAGTTTGCGTGGAGTGCCGTTGGGACGCGAGGTGTCCCACTCGATACGTCCCTTGTAGCCTATAATCGATGCAACGAGTTCAGTCAGTTCTTTGATTGTTAGTTCCTTGCCGGTGCCTGCGTTGACAGTCTCGTTTCCGCTGTAGTTATTCATGAGAAAAACGCATAGGTTGGCGAGGTCGTCGACATAGAGAAATTCGCGCAGAGGCGAGCCGTCGCCCCAGCAAGTCACACGTTCCGCACCCGATTCCTTGGCTTCGTGAAAGCGGCGTATGAGGGCCGGCAGCACATGGCTGTGTTCGGGATGATAATTGTCGTTCGGACCGTACAGATTTGTGGGCATAACAGAAATATAGTCTGTGCCGTACTGACGGTTGAGAAATTCGCAGTATTTGAGCCCTGAAATCTTGGCAAGTGCATAAGCTTCGTTTGTCTTTTCGAGCGCCGATGTGAGCAGACAGCTTTCGGGCATGGGCTGCGGTGCCATACGGGGGTAGATGCACGACGAGCCGAGAAATTCGAGTTTGCGGCAGCCGTTGCGCCAGGCCGCATGAATCACATTCATCTCAAGCATCATGTTGTCGTACATGAAATCGGCAAGCGCTGATTCGTTGGCGACGATGCCGCCTACTTTGGCTGCGGCGAGGAAAACATACTCTGGTTTCTCTGCGGCAAAAAAGTCGTTTACGGCCTGCTGGTTAATGAGGTCGAGCTCTTTATGTGTACGGGTAAGTATATTTATATAGCCCTGACGCTGTAGTTCGCGGACAATTGCCGACCCGACCATGCCGCGGTGTCCGGCAACGTATATTTTAGAATCTTTCTGCATCATTTTACGATTCCTTTCTCAAGATATTCGGCGAGATTCATTTTTACTTGTTCTCCGGCGCGTTCAACAGCAACTTTTGCCATATCGGCATCAACCATGAGGTTGACAAGCTGCTCGAACGATGTTTTTTTCGCAGGGTCCCATCCGAGCTCGTTTTTTGCTTTTGTCGGGTCGCCCCAAAGGTTGACGACATCGGTCGGACGGTAGAAATCAGGCGATACCTCCACGAGCACTTTGCCGGTTTTTACATCGATGCCTTTTTCGTCGGCGCCTTCGCCCTCGAAACGCAATTCAATGCCTGCACGGCGGAAAGCGAGGAGACAGAATTCGCGTACGGAATGCTGTTCGCCGGTGGCGATTACGTAGTCATCGGGTTTGTCCTGCTGGAGGATGAGCCACATGCATTCAACATAGTCGGGCGCGTAACCCCAGTCGCGGAGAGACGACAGATTGCCGAGATATAGTTTCTCTTGCTTGTTCTGGGCGATTCGGGCAGCCGCGAGGGTGATTTTGCGTGTCACAAAAGTTTCGCCGCGGCGCTCGCTCTCATGATTGAAGAGGATGCCGGAGCAGGCGTACATATTGTATGCTTCGCGGTATTCTTTTACAATCCAGAAACCATACAGTTTGGCGACAGCATAAGGAGAGTAGGGGTGAAACGGTGTTTTCTCGTTCTGCGGCACTTCCTCCACTTTGCCGAAAAGTTCGGAAGTAGAAGCCTGGTAGAAGCGGCATGTATCAGTGAGGCCGCACTGACGTATGCCTTCAAGCATACGCAGCACACCGACGGCATCCACATTGGCTGTGTATTCGGGCGAGTCGAAACTCACCTGCACATGGCTCTGTGCCGCGAGGTTATAGACTTCGTCGGGTCTTATTTTGCCGAGCACGCGCACTATGCTCATCGAGTCGCCCATGTCGGCATAGTGCAGGTGAAAGTGCTCATGGCCTTCGAGGTGGGCTATGCGCTCACGGAAATCTACCGACGAACGGCGGATGATGCCGTGTACGTCGTAACCTTTTCCCAATAAAAACTCGGCAAGGAAGGAGCCGTCCTGGCCCGTGATGCCTGTGATTAATGCTGTCTTCATATTAGTTTTACGATTTCAGAGTCCGTTTATTGTATTCTAAGGCTATAAAAAGCCGTCCGTAGTTATAACGGACGGCTTAAGGGCATTGTTTATTGTACGTCTCAGAGTGACGGTGTCGCCGACATCTCGAATTCAAAATCGGCACCGTTGACTATGTCTTCATGAGTGAAGAAAGGCTCTGGCATTTCTTTGCCGTTGAGCTTCATAGATTTGATGTATTTGTTGTCTTTGCCGTAATTCTTCACGGTGATGTTGACTTTCTTGCCGTTTGGCAGATTGATGGTTGCTTTAGGGAACCAGGGACGGCCAATCGAATAGGTGGGTATGCCGGGCGCCACCTGATAGAAACCGAGGGCGTTGAGAACATACCATGCCGACATCTGTCCGCAGTCCTCGTTGCCGGCGATGCCATCGATTTTATCGGAATACATTTCTTTCAGGACCCGGTCTGCGTTTTCCTGTGTGCGGTCGGGACGGCCGGCGTAATTGTAAAGGTGTATGATGTGATGCGAAGGTTCGTTGCCGTGAGCATACTGACCGATAAGACCGGATATGTCAGGCGAACTTACATCGCCTTCGAGTGCGGAGTCCGCTGTGAAAAGCGAGTCGAGTTTATGAACGAATGGCTCTTTGCCGCCCATAAGTTCAATCAGGCCTGCTACATCATGAGGCGTATACCATGTCCACTGCCATGCGGTGCCTTCGCAGTAATCGTCGGCACGGTGGGTGGAGGAGCGGGGATTGAACGGCTCGTGCCATTTGCCCTCGATGTCTTTGCCGCGCATGAAGCGTGTCTCAGGGTCGAAGTATTCTTTGTAGGCTTTCGATTTGGCATAGTACTCTTTTGCGGTTGCTGTGTCGCCGGCTGCTTCGGCAATTACGCTGACGCAGTAGTCGTCGTATGCGTATTCAAGACCTTTGGCTACGGATTCTTTCTCAGCGTCCCAGGGAATGAAACCGAGGTCGTTTTTATATTTTTTTGATATAGGCGAGAGTAACTCGCGTATGCGTGGCGAAGCGCAGATGCTGTCGGGGTCGTATATTGCCGAGCGGATTGCGGCTCTTTTGGCTTTGTCGATGTCGAAGTCTGCTATGCCTTTGCTTATCGCATCGGCCATGAGCGACACTGCGTGATAGCCGGTCATTTCGGCAGTGTAGTTTGCTGCAAGTTCCCACTTGGGAAGTATGCCGCCTTCCTCATATTTTGAGAGCAGTGAGTTTATGAGGTTGTTGTTGAGCTCGGGGTCAATGATTGTGAGCATGGGGTGAAGCGCACGGAATGTATCCCACAGGGAGAAAATCGTGTAGACTGGTTTGTCGGGATTGCCCTGGTGAGGCTTGTGGTCCATGCCGAAATAGCGGCCGTCTACATCGGTGTACAGATTGGGGCTTATGGCCGAGTGATAGAGGGCTGTGTAGAAGATGCGGCGGTCTGTGTCGTTGTCGGACTGCACGTCGATTTTGCCGAGCCAGTCGTTCCATTTCTGACGTGCGTCCGTGCGTACTTTGTTAAAGTTCCAGTCGGGAATCTCGGCGGCGAGGTTGCGCTCGGCGCCTTCGGTATCTACGCCCGATACGGCGATTTTCATGTCAATCTGCTCGCCTTGGGTAGTTGGAGCGAATTTAAGCAGAGCTTTGCAACGGGGATACACTGCGCCGTCGGTATCGGTCACAGTGTCGCGTACAATCGTTGCTGTGAAAGGTTTGGAGAACTCGGCATACATTGCCAGACTCTGGTCACCGGCCCAGTAGCTGGTGCTTTTCCAGGCCTTGATAGCATTGTCGCCTACTATTTCGACTTGCATGTCGTTGTTCCGCTGGTTCTGTATCGAGTAGTCAAGGTCGACAATCACACCGGGCTCTGAATGGGCAGGGTAGGTGAAGCGATAGATGGCAGCCCGTTCCGTCGAGGCGATTTCTGTGCCGATGCCGTATGTATCGAGCTGTACGGAATAATAACCTGGTTCGGCTATTTCAGCATCATGGGAGAATGTCGAAGCGTAGGGGCGCACAGATTCGTGGTTGAGCTGCGGGTCTATTTTCTGTGCGCCGGTGGTGGGTATTATCAAAAAATCGCCGTAGTCGGCACAGCCTGTGCCGCTGAGGTGCGTCTGTGTAAATCCGTTAATTGTCGAGTCGGAGTAATGGTAGCCCGAGCAGGCGTCCCAGCCATGTACCCGAGTGTCGGGGCTCGGCTGAATCATGCCGTGGGGCACGACGGCGCCCGGAAATGTGTGTCCGTGTCCGCCCGTGCCTATGAACGGGTCTACATACGATGCGTAGTCCGTCGTGTTGGTCGTGTTCTGGCATGAGAACATGGCCAGAGCTGCAAACGCAAAAATAGGAACTGCGATTTTCATTGTAAAAAATTATAGGTGATATGATTGATGTTTGTGTTTATGTTGACAAAGGTAGTGATTTTTTGCAATACTCTGAAAATAATGATGTAATTTGATTTTGCATATTGCTGCAAAAGCTTGTAATACAATAAAATTGAAAGATAATGCGAAATTATGTAAAAATAATCGCCAAAAAATTTGGCAGAAAAGAAAAAAGTGCATAACTTTGCACCGCAATTGCGAAACACGATTGCCCAACGCGAAAATAGCTCAGTTGGTAGAGCACGACCTTGCCAAGGTCGGGG
>CAJUKF010000049.1:271-20685 GCA_910587355.1 uncultured Muribaculaceae bacterium | reverse complement strand
TATGTAAAACGTATATGCACCCATGCAGACTCAAAATGTCCGCTGAATAGTTACCAAAAATCACAGGATCCGATGAAAAATCCTAAAGCGGTCAAAGGTTGGATTCATGAAACACTAATGGCAATTGAAAATATCGATACTGTAACGCGCACGGTTCAGGTTCAGGATGATGAAGATGTGCATCGTGTTGAGGAAGAACCTGTTTCCCTTGTTTCGATGAAAGAGCGTCTTTGCGAAATTGAAACCATTCCAGATAAAGATATTGATATTGACGAGTTTAACGATATAAAAAACAAGATTAATGACCTGTTTGGTATGGCGCCAATGCATGATTTGTCAAATCTTGCACTCCTTTCGACAACGGACAATTCAGCGCTCAACAACTCCATTTTTCCGGTAAAGCGCAACCTGATTATTGACTTGGAGAAAAAAGGTCGTTTCATACCGCCATGCACCCGCAATGCCTTTCTTAAATTCTACAGTCCGGCCGATTCACAGCCTTTCTATTGGGGACGGGATGACCAGACGGCTTATTTCAACGCTATCATAGAAGTAATAAACAGTTTTAAAGCATAATACCATGAGCAGCGAATCATTAGGCACACCGCATACTATTTGGTCATTGTTGAAACAGTATGACCGAATCGAAATTCCTATAATCCAGCGTGACTATGCCCAAGGTCGGAAGAGTGCCAAATCGATTCGTGACGGCATTCTCAACCATATTCTTGAGGCCGTGTCAGATAACCGAAAAGTTGAACTTGACTTTATATACGGGGTTGAACGCCCTTATAAACTTGGCGACGATGAGCAGATAGCGTTTGTCCCCATTGACGGACAGCAGCGTCTCACGACTTTATGGCTCGTTCACTGGTATCTGGCCAATAAGGCCGGCTTG
Source organism: uncultured Muribaculaceae bacterium (assembly GCA_910587355.1). Classification (GTDB taxonomy): domain Bacteria; phylum Bacteroidota; class Bacteroidia; order Bacteroidales; family Muribaculaceae; genus CAG-873. The sequence continues at coordinate 19,787 of CAJUKF010000049.1, read as the reverse complement.
CTGGACAACAAGGAGGGGGAGGCCGTAAGCCTGCTTGGAAAATTTACCTACGAAACCCGTCCGTCGAGCAAGCGGTTTATAGAATGTCTGTGTACCGAGCCGGTGACTCTCGGTCCCGATCTCCGAGAGACTATAGTCGAGGACGCACCGTGGTTTGATGAGGCATGGAAACTCGACCCGTCCATAATGGGGGCTATCACAGTCTTGGAGGCGATTGCGTCCCATGATGCTCTTAAAAAACATACACCCCAAGAACTGTTAACCAATCTGACTCAAAATGACTGTGTGACATTCTATTTCCTGCCACTTGAAAAATTCGGTCTCGGAGAAGAAATCTATACCCGCATGAATGCCCGTGGCAAAGTGTTGACTGATTTTGAAAAAGTCAAGTCGAAACTGTTTAAAATCATCAACGAGTCGCCGTTAAAGAAAGTCATAGCTGACAAAATCGAGTATAAGTGGGTTGAAAACCTGTGGCCATATCGCCCTAAAGGCACCTATCTAACTGACACACCGTTCATTAAATGGCTTGGCTATATCACCCAGATTCTTTATGTGGTGAAAAATGGCAACACCAAAGACGATGTCGATTATACTTCTGAGAAAGTACTTTCTGAAATATATAGCTCTGAAGAAAATCTGCGGTTTCTCATCCATTCGCTCGACTCTATCCCGGACCTTGTTGACGCTCCGATAGATTTCAGCATGGAATGGGATGAAAACACCGGATTGGCCGAGCCTGTCAGATGGATTCTCAATCAGTTTTCCGGAAACAACACTGATGTAATGAAACAACTCGGAGTTATGGCGGCGCTCATCTTTCTTTATGAGCGAAAAGACACCGACGGCATTGGTGATTTTATGCGTGTGGTTCGAAACATGATTGGAAACACGGCCAATAAAAGTCTTCGTGAATGGCCGACGCTCATCGGCTCTATTCGAAACTTGGTGTGTCCCGATGTATATGCAATTTTACGTCAGCCAGATCTTTCGCTCAAGGGTTTCCGTCAGGAACAGCGCGATATCGAGGTCTTCAAGGCCAAACTGATTGACGCGCAACATGATGCCTATGCCCTTGTCTGTAAGATGGATGACAATCCCGCACTAATAGGTCGACTCGGGAACATAATTATAGAATGTCAGGAGTCTGTTCCTACTGACAGGTTTAAATTGACTCTTAGCGACATCGCTCCCGACGATGTGGACATTCAGCGGTTGAAAAAACTGTTTGAGGCATACGAATCCATGCGCACCTTCGCCTCAGGCAATGACTTTAACGGCATTTGGGGCGATTTGCTGAATACCCGTCTTTATAAGTTCAATGAATTTGTGTGTTGGTATGATGATGATGATAATTATTCTGATTACAATGTGCATCCCGTCCTGCTGAAACTTGCTCGCGAAATAGCCGATAACAATGGCGATATTGACGCGACATTAGTGAGCCGTGAAAAAAAGTTTGTCAAAAAGATGCTTGCCGAATATGGCGGAAATCTCGCAACCGTAAGCTCGCCGAAACATCAGCTTTATCTGTTTTACATCATGACAGTCCGTTTTATGGATATGACTTGGCAAGATTTTTTCATGCGTTACGGATTTAATTTCGGATGGGTGAATGCAGAAAACGGATATACGACTCCTTTCGACAATCCGCTTACAGTTAACGGCGAGACTGTCAATGGAACACGCAATATCATCTATCAGACCTACAAAACACGATTTGTAGAGGGATATGGTGTAGGGTATCGCCGTACGCCGCGAGTGCTTGTGGCCAATCAGCCTAAACGTCGTAACATCTTTAGAAAACTCACTGAATGGGCCGAGTCTTGACATGGAACATGAAATTAGGCCGATATAGTTTGTGCTATCTCCATCGAAAATATTGTTATCGACCTCATATTATTACAATTAGGCAGTGCCGTAAACCTTAATTATGAACTGCCTCGTGTGCTGATTAGCCGTGATACTACCGTTTTTGATTGTAAAGTACAGGGAACCAATCGTTAAGATTGCAAGTCAAAAAGCCGATAAATCATTGCGGACTTATCGACTTTTATGGTTCTTAGGGGAGAATAGATGTCACATGGGAGCAGGGTTGATTCCTTCGATGAATCAAATGCTTATTTGGTGTCGGGAGCCTTAGAGGTCGTGGTGTCTGCGGGGGTTGCCGATGCGGGATGCTCGTATGAGTCGGGGTCAACCTTGAAGACGAAATCCCGACGTTTCCATATTGCGAAAGCGAGAACGGCAAGGACGACAAATCCGTTGAACACGAACGAGAAGTTGACATCGCTCTGAGCGTCGAAGAGACGACGCATGGCACTGACGATGAACGGCACCATTGAAATGCCGATATAGTTGCAAGTGAGAAGGTAGGCGAAGTATTCGGTGGATTTGGCGGATGTAGGTGCGATGTAGGAAGTCTTGTCGTAGATGATGGGCTGCACGACTCCGTAGCCGAGACCCATGATGAACACACCGACGATAAAGCTCCAGTACCAGTGGAGGAATCCGCAGATGAACAGACCAATCATGGCGACGAAAATGGCTACTATCATGGTTTTCTCGCGGAAAACAGCTATAATGCGTGTCAAGGCGAAACCTGAGATTGTGGCTGATGTGAAGAACATGGCGGTTGCGACACCGACATCGCCGGTGGAGAGTTTATAGTGCTCCATGGTGAACGGCAGATAGTAGGATACGACCTCTGTGGCGTATGTCATCACGAAGTAGAGGGCCATGACGCTCGCAAGAAGAACAAGAGTCTTGGAGCCATGGAAATGGAAGTTGACATTGGTGGGCTTTTTGAGAGCGACAGCCTTGCGTACCTCATCGTCGGATGTGGGCGGCTCTTTGAGAGGAGTGTATGGAGGTGGAGCCACGTCAATCTTATTGCTCTCGATGTATTTTGAAGTCATGAAAGGAATAAGACACAGCGGGATAACTGGAATCATGTAGACGATAAATGCAAGATGCCAGTTGATGGCGGCGACCCAGCCAACAAACAGTGTGGCGAAAATGACAGTGAAGTTGCTGAGCGATGATTTCATGCCCAGCTGCTTTGTGCGCTGCTTTCCCACAAAATACTGTGAGATGAGACTTGCGGCAAGAGGGATTACGAGTCCGCAACCGACACCAAGCAGACAGCTGAGTATGATGAGCTGAACAATAGTGGTGGCGAAGAAGTACAGAACGCCAGTGAGAGTGTAGAGCGCCAGCCCGAGAGCGAGAATGGCAATCTGATTCTTCGGCGTGCAGATTTTGCCCGAACACAGTATGAAGGGGATGGTGACGAGGTTTGGAAGTACGGTCAGCAGCTGTATTTCAAGTTCCGTCACATGATGGAATACCTCGTCGAGCTTTCCCATAATAGGGGAAATGGCGAGGCCCGGCAAATTGACGGTGAGCGAAATCGACAGGATTGCAACCAGCGAAATAAAAGGTATCTTACCGCAACCTGAATTGACGTATTTCATTGTATATGTCTGTTGAAGGATTGTTTGGGTTGATGACCCGGGGACCGGAGGACGGCCTGACTGTTCTTTTATTAGTAACACCCGAGGAAGCGAACGGTTCGCATCGAGATGAATAAAAACCCTGACATGTGCGTATGCAACTTTTCTTTCTTTGTATGAGAACTTTATTTGATATAGGGTGTTATGTTATCATATTAATTACCGGTGACAAAGGTTCCGTTATTAGACTGACACAAGTTCTTAAATCAAAGTATGCATGGAGCGTTTAAATAGCGCCCTTGTAAATTCAAAAACGTCCAAAACATCCAATGATGAATTACAGCAAAACAAAAGTCGGACTACTTATACTTTTTTCTGTTACGGCAGGATTTGCCGCCCGGAGTCAGGAGAGTACGTCCTCCGAGTCTCCCGGAAAAATTGTCATCGAACGCACCACACCTGAAATCAAGGAGATTCTCGACCGCACACGCCCTGTGGAGAACCGTGCGATTCCGACACCGAAATTCAACATCCACACGGCCGACAAGAGTTTCATACTCACAATCGGCGGCCAAATCAACCCTATTCTTGGCTATGATATCGGCAATAACCTCTACAAACAGGCCGGCGCCGGCATCAGTTTTGTCACGTCAGCGATTCCGGTTCCTGCGGCAAAGGGGCATAAGGGAGATTTCTACATCAATCCTATCAACGGCAGTGTCGACATGCAGATTGTGGGATTACAAGGCACGTCCAACGAAATAACGGGCTATATAAAAGCGGGAACAGACGGCATCAATACGAGCATCGTACTTCAGCGGGCCTATATCACATACCGCAATTTCACCGCGGGAATGAAACTGACCCTGTTTCAGGACGACTACGCGTGCCAGCCACCCACAATCGACCCCGAAGGGCCCTCGGGATGCGTCAGCACAGTAGCCTATGAAATCGCATACAAGTCGAAAGACTATAACGGATTCCGCTTCGCAGCGGCGCTCGACATGCCTACCTTCTACAGCTCGAACGGCTACTATCGCGGAAAAGACTATCCCACGATGGATGACCGCAAGACAATAGGCGATGCCGAACAGTACATACCCGACATTCCCGTATGGGTCGAATACTCTTTCTCGCAATGGAACCGCATCCGACTCTCGGGAATACTGCGCAACTTCGCCTACCGCGACCTTATCAGCGACAAGACACGCCACACCGCAGGCTGGGGAGCCATGCTCTCTGGCAATCTCAGCCCATGGTCAAAACTGATATTCTACTATCAGTTCGCCTACGGTAAAGGAATAGGCAACTATATCCAGGATATCGCCGGAAAACCGATTTCTTTCGTGCCGAGCGATTCAGACCCCGGCAGGATGAGTGCCTCGCCGATGACGGGCCTCAACTTCGGACTGAGCTATAATCCCACGCCGAAGCTGCAGTTCAACGCCATGTTCTCCGAGGCACGCATCTGGAAAGTCGGCGACTACTGCAACTCACTGCCAGAAGAACAGAACTACAAATACGCGCTATACGGTGCCGTAAACTGCTTCTACACCTTCAACTCCTATCTTCAGTGGGGCATAGAATATCTTTGGGGCCACCGCGAGACATGGAATGCCGGAGGGGCCCACGACAACCGCATCCAGACACAACTGAGTTTCACTTTCTGAAGACAGCCACCGCCCTCAGATTATGATATAAAATCCAATTCAAACAACTATAAAAAACATTCCCACTATGAGAGGCATTAAATCCGGATTCGGCAATTCGACACTGCCGCTGTGGGCCGTCTTCAACCTGTATGTGATTTACATTTGTACATCGATTCCAGGTCTGGCGATTTCACCCATTATGGGCGACCTCACAAAAATCTTTCCCGGGACATCCCAGTTCGAGACACAGTTGCTCGACATCGGTCCCAACATCGCAGCCATCCCGTTCGTCTTCCTCGGCGGCTGGATAGGCACAAAGTTCAACAACAACAAACTTACGACCTGGACATGTCTTGCCTACAGCATCTGCGGCGTACTGTTTTTCTTCGTGCCCAACATGATTTCGCTGATTATACTCAGCTTCCTGATAGGCATCTTCGCCGGGATTCTGAGCCCGCTCGCCTCGGCCTTTATCGCCGATATGTTCGCAGGCAAAGCCCGTACGGCTCAGTACGGATACACTTCGGCCACTCTCAATCTCGTGCTTATGGGCTGCGTGATTGCCACAGGCTATCTGGCCAAGATAAGCTGGCGCCTGCCGTTCTTCATATATCTTCTGCCGTTCATACCGCTGTTCTTCGCTAAAGGCTTCAAGAAATTCATCAAGGAGCCTGCGGCAATACGAAAGAGCGACGCAGCGTCTATCGGTGCCAGGAAAGTGCATTATCAGTTCTCTAAGGAAGTCAATATGGGGATGCTCATACGATACTGCATATACTATTTCGTCATTACGTTCGTGATTGCGGCAATCAGCCTCTACATACCTTTCAGGTACACAGACTCGTCGACAGCCGGCAACCTCACCTCCATACTCTTCTTCGGTATCATGGCTTCTGGCTATACCCTTAACTGGTGTCTGCGCATAATGAAGAAGAAAGTGGCAATATGCGTCATGGTGGCCATAGCTCTGGGATTCCTTCTCATGTCAATTACCAGCAATGTCTTCATCGTCGGCCTCGGCATATTGATTGCGACATATTTCTACGGTGTCGCCCAGCCTTATTATTACGACCGGCTGTCGGTGGCATCGTCGCGTGTGGCACTCACCCTTACACTTGCCTGGTTCGCCTCAATGGACTCAATCGGCAACGTGCTTGCAGCCCCTGTGATTGATATCATCGCAAAAATTTTCCACGACCCGACCTCCACGCACCCGCTCATAGCCTTCAAAATATGCACCGCGCTGACCATAGCCGGCCTGATTGTGGTGATTATACGTAAAATATTTGTATCGGCGCACGCATCGACAGCCAAACCCGAAATGGTTGAGGCAGGCGCATCGGTAGCCCCAATTCCCGACAAACCTATCAGCACCGTCAAGGCCGCTCCGGCCACCGATGCCGTGAAGACCGCCACAGCCGCCGAACCTGCAAAGACCGAACAGCCCACAGATACAACAAACAAGACCAACAACTAACTGTCTCACAAAAATATGTACACCCCAAAATTCAAGAACACAGAACCACGCGAGTATGTGCTCAACCAGTATACCCGTGGTTTCTCACAGTGTGTCGACAACAACTGGAACTACGCCATATATGCGCAGGACCCCTCTGTGAGCATCTACCAGAATGAATACAATGCCGGTTACGTGCAAGGTAAAATCCAGACCAACAAGGTAATCAAGGCTACCCGCAACAATACCTGGCGATGGTATGTCCTCGACGAGGGCCCGGGCGCGAATTCGACCCAGATTCCGCCGGACGGCACCGTCATCGCGCAGCGCCACCTCGCAGACAATTACAACTATCTGACCGACTGGGCCGAGAAAAACCAGTCGGACAGCCGTGCGCGCGGCATTATCCGTCTGATGTACCGAATGCTCGGCATCTATCACGGGGCAGCCGACAAGGAGCCCCTTACGGCCGTTACCTTCGACAATCTAAAGCTCTCGTCGATGGACGCGGAAGATGCCGTAATGCACACCGGTGACGAGCCACTCACCTTCATCGACATCTATTTCCTGAACGCCCAGATGGACCTCTGGGACGCCGCCGGCAAAGAACTCGGCGTAGCCCTCAACAAGCTTGAAAAAGATGATGAAGAGAAACAGCTCACTGCTACCGAGCACGACTCACTGAAGTGGCGACCCGGCGACTGTTCGGGTTTCGTGAAGAAGATGGACAACGGAGAGATTTTCTGGGCCCACACCTCGTGGTGCTGCTTCATGGCCCAGACGTGTGCCGTGACATATGTGATAGGCGAGGATTTTCTGACACAGAACTCTTTCTGCCCGGGCCAGTTCGGCTCGAACACCGACTTCGGGTTCAACGGCCACGGCATCGGCTTCAACGAGACCACTGAGACATATTTCTACAACGAATCAAAGACACTGGGCATATGGCTCACATGGCGTGCGGCAGCAGCCGAGATGTTCGCCACCTCGATTGACGATTTTTACGAATATGTGAAACTCGACAATACGGGCACATACCTGAACGCCTATATGCTTGTTGACGCCTACCGCGGCGAGTTCGGCATGATAGATATGAGCTACGCGCGCTTCGCCCTCTTCAAGGGCGACGGAAAGAACCTCACGGTAGAAGATTCGACGGGATATACGCCCAACTTCCTCGACTACGACCACCATATGGTGACACCTCAGCACGTACTCGGGTGCAATATACCGAGCTACAAACGCATATGGCGCGAGCTTGAGACGATTGACGGCGCACCGAAACGCCGCTATCAGCTATGGCGCAACATACCCAACGTACGCACCATGGAGGACGTAAGAAAACTCGTGACCTACAACGAAAATCTCGAACCGATATCGATTGCCGGACGATGGGACAAGAACTACGGAACCTCTGAATTCCTCCGCTATCAGCCTCACGGCTCGATTGACGCGAAGGCCTTCGGGTCGGAAGAAATCAAGCAGGTGCTGTCGAACCTGTCGATGAAACCGTCAGTTAACGGCAGCAAGACCTCGTTCTGGATGAAGTTCGGCAGCGCGTATATCGATGGCCTTCCTTTCATCTGGTCTGATTCCATTTGGGCAAAATTCAAGGAGCCCGAAGATGTGGACTGCATTCCCGATGCCATCGACGGCCAATGGAACCGCGTCAAAATGTTCATGGAGTGAACACTGTGCATGACCGATTCAAGCGACACAACTTTAAAAACACAAAATCATGGCTAAATATATCCCAAACTTTAAAAATACTCCGGCCACGCAGTTTGTCCTCGACGAACACACCTGCGGTTTCGCACAGTGCATCGACAACAACTGGAATTATGCGATTTACGCGCAGAATCCTGATGTGAGCATTTTTCAGAACGAATACAATGCCGGCTATGTGCAGGGTCGCGTACAGACCGGCGAGACAATACTTGCCACGCGCAATAACTCATGGTCGAACTTCCTGATTGGCTCCACCCCTCAGGAGGCTCTCTCGATAGAAGTTCAGCCCGAATACCTGAAAGCCGCCGCACAGGCAATCATAGAGAACTACAATTATCTCTACGAGTGGGCCGCGCAGCGTAAGGACGACGTGAAGGTAGAAAAAATCATCCGACTGATGTTCCGCCAGCTCGGCATCTATGAAGGCGCCGCCGGCGCCACCCCACGTAAGACGGTAAAGTATGAAGACCTTGCCCTGAGCGCCTTCGGCCCATCGCAAAGCACGCTTGGCATAGCCTCGACACCCCTTACTTTCCTCGACGTAATTTTCATCAACTCGCAGTATGACCTCTTTGACTGCATAGGCGACAAAATCGGTCTTGTAATGGGCTACGGCACAGCCCACAAGACATCGAAGGGAGCCGGCACCTCGAACGAGGGACGCGAGAAACCCGAGCACTGCACGGCGTTCACCAAGATGATGCCCGACGGAAATGTGTTCTGGACGCACAACTCGTGGTGCTGCTTCTGGGCCCAGTCGTGCGCGGTGACCTATGTCATCGGCGAAGACTTCGTCACCCAGAATGCCAACTGCCCGGGTCAGTTCGGGTCGAACACCGACTTCGGTTTCAACGGGCACGGCATAGGCTTCAACGAGACAACCCATGTGGACCTCTACGACAAGACGCGTATAGCAGGCGTATGGCTCACCTACCGTTCGGCAGCCGCCGAGCAGTTCGCAAGCTCCATTCAGGAGTTCTACGACTATATCTCGCTGGACAACACGGGCACTTACCTCAACGGCTATCACCTCGTGGACGCCAAGACCGGGGAAATCGGCCTGGTAGAAATGAGCTACAACCGCTTCGTGCTCTTCACCTGCGACGGCAAGACCGTCAACCAGACTGACTCGACGGGCTACAAGCCCACATTCCTCGACTATGACCACCACCTGATTTCGCCGACACACATCTTCGGTGTCAATCAGCCGGTGAACTGGTGGGTAGGCTATGAACTCGAGAGCATGAATCTGCGCCCTATGCGCCGCAATCAGCTGTGGGAACGGCTTGACACAGTGCAGGACATGGATTCGGCCAAAGCCCTCATCACCTATACCGAAGACCGCGAACCGCTGTCGGTCTACGGGCGCTGGGATTTGGGCTACGGCACGACCGAGATGCACCGCACGCGACCTGACGGCTCCGTGGACGCCAAGGCCTTCTCGACCGAGATGATTAAGGAAGTGCTCTCCAATCTGAGCCGCAAGCCTTCAATCAGCGGCACGAAGACATCGTTCTGGATGAAATTCGGCACAGCCCATGTGCGTCAGCTTCCTTTTATCTGGAGTCAGTCGCAGTTCGCCGGTTTCAAGCAATCGGAAAAACTTGACTGCGTGCCCGATGCCCTGGACGGCCGCTGGAACCGCGTAAAGATGTTCATGGAATAACTCCACAAGTCTCATATCCGCCCTTCGCCGGGCGTACAGAAAACAATGCTGCCGGAGCCCTGTACTCCGGCAGCATTGTCCGCTTAGAGAGAGGAGAATGAAAGACGCGGAGGATTTTCACTCTTTATTCAGTTCGTCGAGGAGCTTCTGATTCTCTTCGGCTTCCTGATAGCGGATTCTGAACTGCTTCTTGGCGTTTACCAGTGTGCGGCACGAGATTTCAAGGCAGTATTCGAGCTCTTCGCATGTACGGAAGAAAAATTCGGAAGCTATAACAAGCTCGTTATCGTCGTCAAGATACAGCTTGGCCTGCATCAGCTTTCCGGTCAGGTCGTTGCAGACCTTATAAGCCAGAGCCAGCTCAGTGTCGTCATCAGCTGTAAAAAGACCGCCGAGTGAGACAGCCACACCGCCGTTTTCGCCTTCCTGCATCCATACACGGATTAAATTCATCTGATAGCGGAAAGCTATCCAGTTGTCTTCCTCCGCCAGAACGGGAAATTTCCACTTGCGGAGCGTACGGAGTAAGTATTCTTTATTCATCATTGCCGTCGAGGAGATTATGGAAACGTTCTGTAGCGACCGCGAGTACGCGTATCATGTGTTCCACGGTTTCAAGTTCGGGCTCGTGCGAGCCGATATAGTGCTGATATGAAATCCATACAGAGTCGCCGAACACTATTGCGGGCTGCACGAATTTAAGACCTTCGAGGAGCGAGAAAATGGCCCTCACCACCCTATCGCGGTTATCATCGTCGACCTTGACGAGTCCGGGCACGATGAAAGTGAGCGAGCCGGAATCATCGTCCTCGACGGAATACACTATCGATACACCTTCGTATTCGATGCTGTATCCGCTGTCATCGCCGATTTGCTCAGGCTTGAATCCGAGCGAATGGAGTATTTCGATTATTTTTTCCTTGTTGTCCATTGTCAGTGATTTTATTACTTATTATAGGATATGTCTCTCTGTTTAAATAGAGTGCGCAGACACCATTTTTATTTCAGCCATTTATTCCTTTTCCTGATAAAAACCTACCGGACGAGGCCGGTCACTGCTTTTCCCGGTATGTTCCATACGGGACTTCAGTTCGTGATAGCGCTTCATCTCGGCCGGAGACACGGAGGGGACGGTCTTTGAAATCACAGCAAGAATACGAGCGGATGTAATTGGTATGACGGCATCTTTTTCTCCTGAGCGAATAGCCTCCCCGAAGCATTCGCGAGCCGTCTCTTTCACCAGACATGAAATATCGCTGCAAGTGAACCCTGCCGTAGCCTCGCTCAGAGTGTCGAGATTTATATCGGGCGCGCACGGGCGCTTGCCGAGTTCGAGGGCAAACAGTTCGCGACGGGCATCGGCGTCGGGTAGCCCGACATAATACTTCGCATCGAGGCGACCTGCACGAAGGACGGCCGGGTCAATCATATCGGGACGGTTGGAGGTACAGATTACATAAATTCCGCGGTCGGCGCAATTATTGAGCTGCGTAAGCATTTCGTTGACTTCATTAGCCTGATTGTCGGCTTTGTCGCGCGACGGAACCACGGCATCGAACTCATCAAAAATCAGAATTACAGGCGCATCCTTACCGGCCTCTTCAAAAGTATCGGCAATTTTGCCCTGGGCTCCGTGGACATAAATCGAACCAAGCTGCGAAGGATTCACCACACGGTACGGCAGGCCCGACTCCCGGGCTATGTTTTCGGCTATAAAGGTCTTGCCGCATCCGGGAGCGCCATAGAGGAGAATTCCGTTTGGTGGCTTTATGCCATATGCGACCGCAAGGGAGGAGTTGCGGACGATGTCGACAAAGTCGCGCATGAGTCTCACTTTCAGCTCGGCCATTCCGGCTACCGCAGCCAGTCCTCCTTCACTGTCTTTGACGGGGTTGTCTTTTTTCTTCTTTTCACGAGCCTTCGACGGGGCGGGAGCGGAATACGCCGGTCTGGGGGCCGCAACCGGTGATGTCACTTTCCCTTTGGCCTCTTTGTTTTCAAGAAAAGTGATTACGGATTTAAAAGTGTCGTATGATGCCAGGCGCTTCTCATGAGAAGGCTCGGTAGCTTTGGAAAGAACAAGCATATACTGGCTCGGCACAATCCCGCGGGCTTTTTCAAGAACGGCCCGGCGGAATTCACTCACGGGAGTCTCGAATGGGATATCGAAGAGAAGCGTATCCACACTTCCGGTGAGCATATAAATCATAAGCATGCCGACAGAATAAATATCCGCCGGAGCTCCATATACCCCCTTTGCGGCTTCGGGGGAGGTGAAATGCATGTCGGGGGAGAAGGAGACAGAGTCCCTGTCGGCAATATACGCCTCGCCGGCAGCGCTAAGCCCGATTATGCGGACACTTCTGAGAGTATTGCCATCGTAGTCGACAAGAATATGGTCGGGTTTGAGATTGTAATGTCCGCCTCCACGGGTAATGCGCGAAAGAGCGTGCAAGCCTTTGAGGAGGCTGCGGGCGACAAGAAGGGTGTCGGTGCGCGACAGGCCGCTCTGCATGAGCATCTCATCGGCAAGGGTATTATGAGCGAAGTATTGCTGCAGCATCCATGCCAGACGGCGCGGTCCGCGGCGGGATACTCCGCTTTTTACAACAGCAGGAAAGATGTCTTTTGGAAGTTTTCTGCACAGCTCTATTTCGTCAATCCTTACATCTTTTTTATTTCCGGCCCCTGAAGCATAACGTCCGCGCGTGAGATTGAAAAGTGTAAGGGTGTATGATTGTGCTCCGTCGAAAACAAGATACACCTCACGCTCGCCATCGTGCGAGTCGCTGAGCTTGGGACCTACACGGTAACCCTCGAAGTCGGATGCACGCTTAAGAAAGGATGCTTTTTTCATAGCATGAGTGGTTTTTATTTGTTTTCTTCCCACCACTGGCGAATAGCGATGTTGAAAACATTCTTGAGACGGAAATACATATGGTCGATATAGCCGGGGCGCACATTATAGATTTCAGCAAGCTCTGCGGAAGGAACGTCGTAGAAGAAACGGCGACGCCATACGTCGGCTTCGAAGTCGTTCCACTGCCTGGTCTTGATGAAAGTCTCGTCGACAAAGGCATTGAGCACCTTGTCGATATTCTCGTCATAATTGTCGCTGCCGGTGATTCGCGAAAGGGCCTGACGGAGCATCTGACAGTGTTCGCCGGGCCGGTCTTCCTCATCGGTGCGGTCGTGCCACTGTTCGAAACGGATAACGGGAGCAGGAGCCTTGCGGAGCGAGAGAACCATGTCGGCATAAGGATTGATTGTATGGAGCAGTTGCTCGATGAGGGTTATCTCACCAATGCGCAGACAACGTTCCCCCTCAGCCCTGGTGGCAAAGTGGCGGCTGAATTCATCGCCTTTCACTTTGTCGACATAATGCAGCGTAAGGGCGAGGTTCATTTCGGGAATGGCAACGAGATTCACTATTTCGCGACGAAGATACTCGTCGGGAATGCTGAGGAGTTTAAGACGGTAGTCAGTGGCACGTGAACGGCCAACGGGCTCGATATAGCGCTCTTCGACCAGATGGGCATATACCGACTGAAGCGCGATTTTAGCGGTCCAGCCCGTGAGGGTCATCTCGCCTTTGAAACCACGGAGTTTCTGCCAGTCGTCGGCCATGCAGTCCTCATATGTCATAGTGGCCACACAATCGGGAGTAAGGTCGATAAAGAACTGCTTGTTGTATGTGCCGGCGAGAGCTTCATTCTTGGGACGCATCTGCTCATAAAAGAATTTGCGAGCCTCGCGTTCATCGGTCATAATTTTCTGTGCTTTGGCGAGTTCTACCTCGGACTTTGTCTGTGCTGATACTTTTGTTTTTGCCATAGTAGGATTAGTTAATCGTCAGGCAAGAAAAAACCTCCGCCTTTGTTGATGTCACAAAGTTAGAGGCTGTCAAAAGCATAAAAAAAGGTTTTGGCGAGCCAAAACCCTTGACAATTATTTCACTGAAAATCAGACTACTGAAAATTGAAGACTTTCAGATTTTCGTCAATTTCGATATTCTCCGGACGAATCGGAAGGAAGCCCTTGAAGCCCGGCTTGAGCAGGAAGCTGTCGTAGTCACCGAGTTTCTCCACAATCTTAGTGTCGATATCGGTCATATAATCGTTATAACGACCGCCGCGGACAGTGTTTTCTTTTTCGCCCTTTCTGTAAGTTGCTATGATATATTTTTGGACAGCATCTTCTTTGCTGATGCCATAGAGAGCCATATACAAGTCGATAAACGCGTCTTTATTACGCCACAGATTGAGCGGTCCGGCGCTGCTTCCGCGCTTCGCACGGTCAATGACATACATCAGATATATACAGTAGGAGGGAGTGTGAACGAATTTAATGGGTATTTTAGGCCCGCGACCCTTTGAATAGTACAGGCAATATTTATAATTGCTTCCGAAATCCTTATTGCCCAGCTTACGGCGTACGACATGAAGATGATACTTGCCGGCTTCAGGCCAATTCTCCACATCAAGCACCTTTCGGGCAGGCTTACGGGGATTATCCAACATAAGCCTAATCAGACGGACGGCATCATCAGGATTGATGTTATTCAGCAAGTGTCCGAGGTTATCGTTGCTGCCTTTATCGAACTTGGACGCATCGGACGCAAGCGAGGCGCGGGCTTTCTGTTTTGGAGAAGGTTCGGATTCATCGGGTTCTGATATCATAGCGGCCGCCGCTCCCAGAATCGTACCCGGAGCTATGATGGACAACGGGCCATCCATGATTGCGCCAGCGACTCCTTCAAAAAAAAGTTTCTTTTTATTTTTTTCGTCCTCACGACGTATGGTCTCGAGGGCATTGCCGAAATCGTCGGGATTAATTCCGGCCAGTGTCAGAAGCATTTCATGAAGGTAGGCATACCTTTTCACGTCAGTGGCTGCCTTAACAGCCTCAACCCGTTCGAGCAGATTGTCGGGAGTGACTGTATCGACAAAATAGCCGAGAGGCCTGTCGTCGTATGAGCGCACGACTGATACCATATTGCCACCCATATATCGCGACAGCGAAATTCCGGGACGCACCTCGCGGTCAGGTATGACACGCAGATTGCCGAGCTTGTATGAGTTTCCGAATTCGCTCGGATGACCTATGAGCACGAGGTTGTCTGTGTCACCGAGAGGGAAGCCGGGAATGGCTTCGACAGGAATATAACGAATGTCGGAGTTCTGGGCAGCCATATCTTCTGAATGATTTTCTTCAACGTTGGAATTTCCGTCAAAATTAGTTATTTTCATCATATGCGCAAAGATATTGTGCAGGAATCTGTCTTCAGGCGTAATGTCGTTTTCGAAATCCATATTCTACTCGGTCAGGTTTATTCTGTATAAAAAGAGAATGCGCAAGATGCTGCTTTCTTTTTTTTCGTTCAATCTTTTCCTGCCTCTCATCACTCCTTTTCATAAAAAAGAGACGGGCAGATACCGGCGTTCCTTGCGGAAAAGCGTCAGTATCTGCCCGCCGAAGGGGTAGATTAAGTCTTATTTATTGCGCTCTGAAGTGCTGGGATGTACGACAAAGGTCGCCTCACCGTCAGAGGGAAGGTCTTCGGGGGTAGCCACGACTTCAACGGGCATGCTGACGACGGCAGTAGCCGGAGACTTGTCATCGGCGTATACCGGACACTCTACAGAGAGTGTATGGAGTCCGGTCGAAACACTTTCGCTGATATACATGCTATAAGCATAGGGAGGAGTGATGCTTGAGCCGACGTAGTAGCCGTCCCAGATATAATTCGCACCCGTTATGAGAGCACCCTTGCCCTGCTCTTTGTTTATGACGGTTATAGACGATACATTGAGGTCCTGTCCGACAGCGACATAAATTTTGCCGTCGACCTGTACAGCGTTCTCAAATGCGATGTTGAAATCTACATTTGGCAAATCATCGTCGTCGCTGCAGGATGCAAGACACAGCAGAGCGACAACAGGAAAGAGGAAAGAAAGAATCTTTTTCATATTCACAAATACTTGTTTGGTTAAATAAATAGATTGTAGTTATAATTATCAAGGGAGGGCCATGTACATCAGGCCCTCCCTGTCCTGATATGGTTACGGGTCAATTGTTACGGAAAACAAGCGCGTCGTTTTCCACATCAATAGTGATAGGATGCGAGCGGTCGACCTTCTGAGCGAGAATGTCTTTCGACAGCTGATTGAGTACAAGGCGGTGGATAGCTCTCTTGACGGGACGTGCGCCGAACTCGGGGTCGTAGCCTTCGTCGGCAAGGTAGCTGAGCGCCTTGGGCGTGATTTTGAGCTCGATACCTGACGATTTCTGAAGCATACGCTGTATGCCGCGGAGCTGCAGGCCGACGATTTCTTCGATTTCGTTGCGGTTGAGGGGCGTGAACATTATGATTTCGTCGATACGGTTGAGGAACTCGGGACGAATGTTCTCTTTGAGCATCTCGAGCACCTGAGCTTTTGTTTCCTCGACCACTTTGGTCTTGTTCTCGGGAGTGAGTTTTGAGAAGTTCTCGCGTATGAGCTGCGAGCCCATATTCGATGTCATGATGATAATGGTGTTCTTGAAGTTCACGTTGCGGCCTTTGTTGTCGGTGAGACGGCCGTCGTCGAGCACCTGAAGGAGAATGTTGAACGTATCGGGATGGGCTTTCTCGATTTCATCGAAGAGCACTACCTGATAAGGTTTGCGGCGCACAGATTCGGTGAGCTGGCCGCCCTCCTCGTAACCGACGTATCCGGGAGGAGCTCCCACAAGACGCGACACAGAGTGTTTCTCCTGATACTCGCTCATGTCGATACGGGTCATCATGTTCTCGTCGTCGAAAAGATACTCGGCAAGAGCCTTGGCAAGTTCAGTCTTGCCCACACCGGTGGTCCCCAAGAAGATAAACGAACCGATTGGTCGCTTGGGGTCGTTGAGGCCGGCACGGCTGCGGCGCACGGCATCGGCGATAGCGGTGATGGCTTCGTTCTGCCCGATGACGCGCTTGTGCAGCTCTTCCTCGAGGTGTAGAAGCTTTTCTTTCTCGCTCTGCATCATTTTGCTCACGGGAATACCGGTCCAGCGCGAAACGACATCCGCGATGTCGTCTGCATCGACTTCCTCTTTGATAAGGGCTTTCTCGCCCTGCATCATCTTGAGCTGCTCCTGGACGGTCTGTATATCTTTTTCTTTCTCGGAGATGCGTGAGTAGCGGATTTCGGCGACACGTGCGTAGTCGCCCTCGCGCTCGGCCTTGTCGGCCTCGAATTTGAGCTGTTCGATATCGATTTTATCCTGCTGGATGCGAGCTATGAGGTCGCGCTCGGCTTTCCACTTGGCCGTGTAGCTCTTCTCCTCGTCGCGCATTTCGGCGATTTCTTTTTCAATCATCTTGACGCGCTCTTCCTCGCCCTCGCGCTTGATTGCCTCGCGCTCGATTTCTTTCTGGGCAATGCGGCGAGTGATATCGTCGAGTGCCTGTGGCACGGAATCAATCTCGAGTTTCAGTTTCGAGGCGGCCTCATCGATAAGGTCAATGGCCTTGTCGGGGAGGAAACGGTCGGTGATATAGCGCTCTGAGAGCTGAACGGCGGCGATAATCGCCTCGTCGCGGATACGCACCTTATGGTGGTTCTCATAGCGCTCTTTAAGACCTCGGAGAATGGCAATAGCGCTTTCTTCATCGGGTTCGTTCACCATCACCTTCTGGAAACGGCGTTCGAGAGCCTTGTCTTTCTCGAAATATTTCTGATATTCGTCAAGGGTCGTAGCGCCAATGCTGCGGAGCTCGCCACGTGCCAGAGCGGGCTTGAGGATGTTTGCGGCATCCATTGCACCCTCACCCTTGCCGGCTCCGACAAGAGTATGGATTTCGTCGATGAAAAGTATTATTTCACCATCGGACGATGTCACTTCGTTGACAATGGCTTTAAGACGCTCTTCGAATTCACCCTTGTATTTGGCTCCTGCGACAAGGGCACCCATGTCGAGCGAATAAATCTGCTTTGTACGCAGATTCTCGGGCACATCGCCACGGATGATGCGCTGTGCGAGGCCTTCGGCTATGGCTGTTTTGCCTGTACCGGGCTCACCGATGAGCATGGGGTTATTCTTTGTACGTCGGCTCAGAATCTGAAGCACGCGGCGTATTTCCTCGTCGCGGCCGATAACCGGGTCGAGCTTGCCGGCGCGTGCGCGTTCATTGAGGTTGATTGCGTATTTCGAGAGGGCATTGTAGCTTTCCTCGGCGCCCTGGTCAGTGGCTTTCTTGCCTTTGCGAAGCTCCTCTATGGCCGCCTGCATTTCTTTTCTTGTGAGACCGGCGTCCTTAAGGATAGTGGATGCAGGCGAATTGATTTCAAACAGGGCGAGCAGAAGAGCCTCCAGGGTCACATACTGGTCGCCGAGTGATTTCGATTCGTCGAGAGCCTTCTGCAGCACATCGTTCGACGTGCGGCTCAGATAGGGCTCCTGACCCGATACTTTCGGAAGCGCCGCGATTTCCATATCCACCTGACGTATAACGACAGCCGGATTGGCACCTATCTTCTGGAAGATAAATTTCAGCACGGATTCGCCTTCGTCAATCACACCTTTGAGCAGACACACGGGTTCTATGGCCTGTGTACCGGCTCCCCGGGTGATTTCGACAGCTTTCTGTATCGCTTCCTGCGACTTAATGGTGAAATTGTTGAAATTCATATATTATAGTTGATGAACGTTTATGCTTGTTTTATAACTATATCATAAACAAAGGAGCGTCGCCCTTTGTTTGCAAAACGTCCATGCAATTCCCGTGCCGAAGCCATAAATATGACAAAACGTCGCTCAGGGATGTCATAGGAGACAGAAGGAGGATTTCGGTGACGGGGTTATATTTCAATCATTGCTTTCCCAATGCCCACCTTTGGTTTTACCTATGCGTATAATTTTTTCTTTTCTTCTGAGAGATGAAATGAGTCTGTTGACAAGTCCTCCGCGTTTTCATTTTAGCAAGCTCCTATCGTTGTCACCACTTTCCAATATGCCCATCTGATGAATGGCTATCTGATTCAGTTTCACAAGCCGCTCGCCTTGCGTCATACCCTGCTCGATGAAAACCGCATTGAGGTTTTCCATATTCGACAGGCAGATAAGTTCGTTGATAGTGGCATAGTCGCGTATATTGCCTTTCATGTCGGGGTGAGTATCGCGCCATTGCTTTGCAGTTACTCCAAACATCGCCACATTCAGCACATCGGCTTCGTTGGCGTAGATGATGCTCGCCTGTGCCGGAGTAATCTCCGCAGGGACAAGGTTCTGCTTTATGGCATCGGTATGTATACGGTAGTTGATTTTCGACAGCTCACGTTTCGCAGACCAACCCAACAACCGCTGTTCTTCCGTTTTGAGCCGCTGAAATTCCTTGACGATGTATAGTTCAAATTCAACAGAAATCCAGCTTGCGAACTTCAATGCAATATCTTTATGCGCGAATGTTCCGCCATAACGCCCTGATTTAGCGATTATACCGATAGCATTTGTCGCCTCTGTCCATTTTTTGGGCGAGAGTGTAAATGCGTTCAGGCCAGCCTGTCGTCTAAACCCCTCGAATTCG
>CAJUKF010000049.1:0-261 GCA_910587355.1 uncultured Muribaculaceae bacterium | reverse complement strand
GATTGTAAAGCTGTTCCCAAATGCCTAAATACTCTATTGTGTTACGGTTGCGCATCCAGTTTGCAATCACGGCGTTAGGCTCATCACTTTTATGTCGTGCCAAATCGGTCAACGAAATATAATCCTCACCATTGACGACGATAATTGTTATATTGGTATTTTGAACTGTAATCTTTGCCATAGTTTCAGATATGGCGTATAAGCCAATACGCAAATGTAGATAAAAATCATGAGATTTTTACACCGGCAGAATAAAAAATC
>CAJUKF010000048.1 GCA_910587355.1 uncultured Muribaculaceae bacterium | reverse complement strand
CTTTGAGGGGGTAGTGGCAGAAATGCTGTGTGAGTTCGAATCTCATCTCGGACACCAAAAAATCTCGTAAGCGATTGATTCCAATGCTTGCGAGATTTTTTTGTTATCTCATCCTTTTTGAAATGAATCTTATTGTATTTTTTCTTGCCTTAGCGCTTATTGCGGCAATAGTTTATATTTTCGTCCTTAAGTCTCATAATATCAGGCTTGAAGAGCGGTTGCGCGTGGCCGGTGACAATCTCGAAAACCAGCGAAAGGATTTCGAGCGTATCAATGCCGAAGCGGAGCGTCGCTTTGCCGACCTCGCCACCAAATCGCTTGCCGACAATGCCGAACGCCTGCGCCGTCAGAATCATGCCGGTCTCGCAGAAGTACTCGCTCCGATGAAGGAGGATATAGATAATTTTCGCCGGACAGTCAGCGATGCCTATTCCCGTGAGGCGCGCGAACGCTTTGCTCTCGGCGAACGTGTGCGCGAGCTCATCGACTTGAACCGTATCATAGGCAGCGAGACCCGCCGCCTCCGCGATGCCTTGCAGGGCAACTCCCGTATGCAGGGCGACTGGGGCGAAATGATTCTCGACAACATTCTTGAGCGTGCCGGACTTCGACGCGGCTATGAGTATCAGGTACAGCAGAGTGTGACCGATGACAGCGGACGGCGCCTGCGTCCAGATGTGATAATCAATTATACCGAAGGACGCAAAATAGTGATTGACTCCAAGGTGTCGCTTACTTCTTATCTCGATATGCTCGGTGCCGATGACGAAAAAGAGCGTTCGTCGGCCGCCGCTCTCCATATCGCGTCCGTCCGCAAGCATGTCGCCGAACTGAAGGGTAAGTCGTATCAGGAAGTAATCGGCACGGATGCGCGCCTTGACTATGTGCTAATGTTCATTCCCAACGAGGGTGCGTTTCTGGCTGCCATGGACCTCGACCCTAAGCTTTGGGAGACGGCTTTCGATGCCGGAGTACTCATAATTTCTCCGGCTCATCTTATGTCAATCGTAAAACTTATTGAGCAGATGTGGCGGCACGACAAGCAGAACCGCAACGCCATAGCCATTGCCGACGAGGCAGGAAAGATGCTTGATAAATTCCGCGGCTTCCTCGACGATATGGAGAAAATCGATAAATCGCTCTCCACGGCTCACCAGAGCTGGAACGATGCGTTCCGCAAACTTACTGCCGGTCCAGGTAATCTTGTCTCGCGAGCTGAGAAACTCGCCGCTATGGGAGCAAAAGCGAAGAAAGGGTTTCTTGGCGATATCAACCCTAAAAGTGAGATGTAAGACTATAGCCGGTCGTTATAATTGTAGAGGAGAGATAGGGGACGGTATTCATTCATACAAACCATACTCCGGTAAGAGCGAAGGCCGGTAATATACCCGATTATCTGATTTGAAATTCAACATATGCGGTATCGCTTTTGAGTTTTGTCGGATATGGAGGGTAATGAAATGT
Source organism: uncultured Muribaculaceae bacterium (assembly GCA_910587355.1). GTDB lineage: Bacteria > Bacteroidota > Bacteroidia > Bacteroidales > Muribaculaceae > CAG-873. The sequence goes on along the minus strand of CAJUKF010000048.1, from coordinate 19,294 downwards.
TTTGGCAAGACGATAGGTGCCTGATTGCCTATCCTGTTTGTAGAACCACGGTCTGACAGTAAGCCGTAGAGTGTTGCGGGGCTCGACAATCCAGCCAATTGCATTGAACATTACCGAGACTTCACCATGCTCGTTTTCATATTTTCGGTCTATCGGCATTTCTTCCCAAATGCCCCCGGAAGATAGTTTCTCAATTTTGAACCATTCCCCGGTCATGCCTTCTTCTTTACGGCTGTTGGTGAACTCAACTGTCAAGGAATCGAAAGGCGCATTAATAAATTCCGGCTCTACAATCTTAATGGTCATCCCTGATGCGGTGGAATAACTTTTCTGTTGAACAAGTTCAGGAATTTCTATTTTTTCGCCAAGAAAATGAGGCTGTTTGTCACACCATATGTCGAGCAGCATTTTGTCGCGTGCAAGCCACTCGCGTAAGGCGAGCCTTATCCTTACCCATCTTCCCGCACGCAGCGGTGCGGATATTGCAACGGCGTTGATGCCGTAGGCTTCAGCCAGATACAGGGCTCTTGCGTTGTGGTCGGCCTGTGAGATTATGGTAATGGAATCACATCCGAATATCTCTTTTGCCCTTACTACTGAATCAAGAGTTCTGAATCCGGCGAAATCGAGTAAGATTCTCTCTTCCGGCACTCCGTGGGCTATCAGAGAGTCGCGCATGGCTGAGGGTTCATCGTATCGCTTTGTGTGATTGTCGCCGCTTGCAATGATGAAGTCTACTTTGCCTGCATGATATAGAGCTGCCGCCGTATTGATTCTATTTGTAAAATATGAATTCGGACGTCCCCATCTGTTAAGCGGATTGGTCCCAAGCAGCAGGGCCACTTTATTGTATGGGATAGAATCCACCGAAATAAAAATTTTGCCATAGGATGCGTTCACTACTTTGACATTTGCATAAATCGTAAAAGCCACTATAAGCAAAACAAATGCTCCGAGGCTCGCTGATATTCGTTTGAACAGCACTTTCGCTTTCATTTCCGTTCAAAAGTAAAGGCGGTTCCTTCGGGCAGATATTTCCACGTGGATGTAGTTATTAGAAGTCTCGCGGTATTTCCCTTAATGAGAACTTCTCCACAAATAGGTTCGCCGGAACTATCAATGGCGGAGAATGTCAGGCTATTACCATTCGGCTTGCCCACTCCATCTAATTGAGTAAGTCTGAACAGACTGATTTCAACTTGATAAATTTTGCTATTCTTCTGGCGCAGGACGAGTGTGGAACCGTCATTGCCGTCTTCATATACTCCGGCGATTTTGGAATCTGTCACAGAACGACCGTTTTCTTTCCAATCGATGATACCTCCTTTAAGGTTAACCACCTTATATCCCAGCTTAATCAGTATTTCTGCGGCCGTTAATGAACGTCTGCCGCTTCGGCAATAAACAAGTACAGTCGAATCCTTGGATAGTTCCCTTACAGCCATTTCCCGGAAATTATCGGACTGGACGTTGATGTTTGTAGCTCCATTTATATGTCCCTCGGCATATTCTTCAGGAGTGCGTACATCAAGCAATTGCACTGAGTCAGACATCATCTCTTTTTCAAATACCGAAACTGAAACCGATACGATACTGTCATTATGACTGCAGCCTGAAGCTTGCACAGCACACATAACCATAATTATAAAGTATAAGACTTTGTTTTTCATTATTAAATGTAGTTTTATCATCTTATAATATTCTCCAAAAACAGACCGCAAAAAGACTATTTCTTAGAGAAGGGGAAAACGACAATCGGAGTCTGAGTCTTTCGTTGGAGTGATGCAAATTTAACTAAAATCCTTTGTATGATAAAAGAATTTATTATGCCTTGATAGAGATTTGTTTAATGTATTGAGATGCCTGGGTATGTAACGATTCAATATTTATGTGTATTTTTGTAAAGAAAAAGAAAGATTATGAGTAACGAAATTTTATACATACTTCTGCCGGATTATGCTGCGCATGAAGCCGTCTATCTCTCACAGGCGATTGCTTCCGATGAGTTTGCGCTGAAAGAGAATCCTAAATACGTCAATAAGGTTGTGGCATCGACTCTGGAGCCGGTAAAATCGATTAGCGGCTTCCAGACGTTGCCCGATTATTCTTTTGAGACCATCCCCGATGATTATGCGGCCATTGTGCTTGTCGGTGGTTTCGGATGGAGCACTCCGTTGGCAGAGAGAGTAGTGCCGATAATCAGGCATGCCCTTGAAAAAGGCAAGGTTGTGGGAGCAATCTGCAATGGCGCCTCGTTTATGGCGAAGTGCGGTTTCCTCAATCATGTAAGACACACAGGCAACGGCCTTGAACAACTGAAACAATGGGGTGGCGAGAATTACACTAATTGTGACGGATATGTCAATGCGCAGGCGGTGAGCGACAGGAATATAGTCACGGCAAACGGCTCCGCAACCCTCGAATTTGCAAAAGAATTGCTTTTACTCCTTGAAAACGACACGCCTGAGCGAGTCGAGATGTATTATCAGTTCAATAAACAAGGTTTTTGCGCACTCTTCTCCTAAGATTGAGATATGTCCTGTTCTGCCGATTTCATAGAGTTTGTATGTGAGGTACTCGCTCCGCTTGGAGAAGTGCGTTCCCGTAAAATGATGGGAGAGTACGTCATCTATGTAAATGACAAATGTGTAATAACTGCATGCGACAACATCGCCTTTGTCAAAAAGCTGCCGTGTATTGCCGGTTTGATGGCTGATGCTGAGACCGGCTGTGCCTACAAAGGGGCAAAAGAAGGCTATATCCTTGATTTCCACGACAGGCAGAAAACCTTAAAGGTAATAAGGGCATTATGGGAAGAACTCCCGTTTCCGAAATCCAGAAAGAAATAACCTTGCCGGGATGACCGGCGCCCGATTAATATAGGATTGATGCATGAATAAGCCTCTTAAGGACATGACTTTGGCCGAATTGTGGCAACTGTTTCCCATAGTACTGGCTTCATGGTCTCCACTATGGGAGGTGTGGGCGAAAGAAGAGATACAGAATCTCTCCGCGTTGCTCGCAGAATATTCTCCGACTCTCAGTCATATCGGCAGTACGGCGATTCCAGGCATCCAGGCAAAGCCAATAATAGATATCCTTGTCGAGATTGACCCCGCAGGCGACAGGCAACGTTTGAAGGTGCTCATGGAGAGGGCCGGCTACATATGTATGTCGGAAGCGCAATGCCGGTTCAGTTTCAATAAAGGCTATACTCCCGAAGGATATGCCGATAGAGTTTTTCATATTCATTTCCATTATCCGGGTGACAATGATGAAATCGCATTTCGCGATTATCTCATTGCCCATCCTGAAACTGCAAAAGAGTATGAACAATTGAAATGTTCGTTGTTGCCTGCCTGTAAAAACAATCGGGATGGGTATACGCAGGCAAAGACGGCTTTTGTGAGATATGTGTTGGAATTAAGCAGACGCCAAGGTAAATGAGAATCGTATGTCCAAGAAAGGAGTTGAGCCCGTATGTGCGCTATTACTGGATACTGAAAGCCGATGAGCCTTTCAGTGTTCTTACCTTTCCTATCGGATGCCCTCAGCTTATATTTCATCGCAAAACGCCCTTGTATATACCCGAAATCGGGTGCTGTCAGAGCCCGTTCACAATCAGCGGACAGGTAAACTTTCCGGCTCACATTCAATCGCGGGGAGATGTGGATATGATAGTGGCTGTATTTTATCCTCATACTGTCGGCATGTTCACCGATACATCTCCTTCGGCTTTTTATAACCTCGAAATCAGCGGATACGATATTGAGAATCGACGGCTTAATGAAGTCGCAGCAAAAATACTCGACACTCCCGATGATGACGGAGCTGTCCGTGAGCTTGAGCAATGGCTGCTGTCCAGAATAAATCCCACACTGAATCTCCGGCGGACAGGCCGCTCGATAGAGATGCTTATGCGCAATCCGGAAGTGTCGGTGGAAAGGCTGGCCCGGGAGGCTTGTCTGAGCAGAAAACAATATGAAAGGATATTTCGTGAACAAGTGGGCATGAACCCGAAAGAATATGGCCGTATAGTCAGATTTCAGAAAGCCTTGTGGCTTTTGCAACGCGGTTCATGCAACTATGCCGCCATGGCTGCAGACTGCGGATATGCCGACCAGTCGCATTTTATCCGTGAGTTCAAGGCATTCAGCGGCCATACCCCAAAAACATTGCATCGCTATTGTACTCTCTATTCCGACCTTTTCGCAAATCCTCCTGTACTTGCATGATGTCTCATTTCTTCTATCTCGGGTAAAATCGGCGGTGTAATTTTGCATCAAAAAAATGATGCAGGAAGTAAACCCGAAGGAAACCACGCGTGCATATGCTTTTGATATGTGGATGAACGCGCCGATGCCAATGGTGGTGACACTCTTCAGGACGCTCGATGTGACTCGGCTCAGGAAAATCAGCCGTCGGCGTGGTTTGAAATTCAACATGCTGATGTGCTGGTGTATCGGCAGGGCTGCCGTTCAGATAAAGGAGTTCTATATGCTGCCCGTAGGAGACAGGCTTATCAGCTACGATTCAATCGCAGTCAATACTATTGTTGCCGACAGTACCGGTGAAGTAAGGTCTTGCGATGTTCCTTACTCCCCGAACTTGACCGAATTCAATGCCGCTTATCTCAGCCTTACACAATGTGTGGCAGCATCCGGCATGAATCATGATATTGTCGACAGCATGGTAATAGGCTCCTCGGCGCTGGCACGTTACGAGATAGACGGGGCGGTGGGAATGTACAGCGGCATATTCAACAATCCATTTCTGATATGGGGACGTTACCGCAAAAAATGGTTCAAAACATTTCTGAAGGTGTCATTTCAGTTTCACCATACACAGATGGACGGTGCCCATGCCGCACATTTTCTTGACCTGCTTCAGAGAGAGATTGATTCGGTGTCTTCATGAAGCTTATTTATTTGTCAGGTTCTGTAAGGTGTAGTGTTTCAAGAAACCGGCGTACAGTAGCTTTGTCGCCGGTATATTTGTCTCTGTCCTCGCTTAGCTTGCATGTGCTGAAGTAGAAAGGCCATGATTCGGTGATTTTTACAGCGATGAGTTTGATTACTATATTTCGTGGCCTCACACCTTCGAAGTCATTTGTAAAGTGAGTGCCGATACCATACGACGGAATACATTTGTCCTCGGCATATCGCTGGATTTCAATTGCCTTGTCGACATTGAGACCATTGCTGAACACAATGACCTTGGTGCGCGGGTCGATGTTGAGGCTCCGGTACTTGTCGATGATAAGGTCGAGTTCATGGAAATTGTCGCCGCTGTCCACTCTCAGGCCCTTGAACATATTGGCATAATCTTCAGAGAAGTTGAGACTGAAGATACGCCAGCCGTAAGTGTCGTAAAGAAAAGTGCCCAATGCGCCTCTGTAGGTATTGGCCCATGTGCGCATGGCAAGGTAGTTGGCCATCTGCGGGCCGTACATCCCGGCAATGGCGCAAATCAGTTCATGAGCCATTGTGCCGATGGGAACCAGATTGTACTTCATTGCGAGGTAGACATTACTTGTGCCCATGAAGCGGCCTGGGCCTGACATTGAATCCTGACATTCTTTCATTGCCTTGACAACAGTTTCCTGAGTCTGAAATGACGCGCGGCGGCGTGTGCCGAAATCGCTGAACGTACATCCTGCTTCAATCAGCCGACGGGCTTTATCCCAAGACTTGTGATAATACGCCTCATAGTCGAAGTTTTCACTTTGTCCGGTCATCATATAATACAGTTCGGAGACTATGGCGAGCACTTTCACTTCAAGAAGAATTGTATCGCTCCAGCATCCTTCAAACTCGATGGACAGATGACCTTCATTGTCCTGATGTACCGATACCCATTGTCTGTCGTAGCGAAAGCCTTTAAGATAACTGCTGAACCATGCCGGAATATAACGGCACCTCGTGCGCAGAAAGGCAATCTCTTCATCCGTAATAATCACGTTTTCGAGCATCGCTATCTGTTTGCGCAATTCGTCGGCAAATCCTTCGGGATAGACGGTGTTGTCCCTGTCGTTGAACTTATAGCGCACCTGAGTGCGTGGAAAATTTTCGATTACCGCGCAGCACATGGTGAACTTATATAAATCGTCGTCGGTGAAATGTTGTATTATCTGGCGCATGATAAAAATTGTGACTTCTGATTGATAACAACCCGGAAAGGATGTAAGTTCAATATCGGTTTATTGTATTTGTGTGTCGGAGAGCGCGTAAAACGAAACAAGGAGGCAACGCCCTGCGGCGCGGCCTCCTTGCTTCGTTTCAGTGTATAGGATATTTATTTAGCTTCTTTCGAGGCTTTCCATTCAGTTGCGAACTGCTCGAGAATCTGGCGGATGTATTTGCCGATTTTCACGTAGTCGTCTTCATTGAGGTTTGCCAGTGATACGCGCACACTCCATCGCGGGCCGTCGAAGCCATCACCGTTGAGCACTACGGCACCGGTCTCGCTTGCGATACGGAATACAGCGGCAAGCGGGCTGTAGGTCTTGTCAATGTAGTCGGCGAACTCCTGACCATAGAGCTTGCGGGCCCATACCATGAGGTCGATTTCGGAGTAATAGTCGGCGCGGAGCGGGTCATCGGGCATCTTGAATCCGAAGTTGGTCCAGAGGGCATCGTAGCGGTCGTGGATTAGCTTAATCATACGTTCGTGGTAAACGCCCTGCTTGTCCATGAGCGAACCGAGAGCCATGAACGACATCTGGATTTGCTGAGGAGTCGACAGGCCTGCGGTGTGGTTGAGGGCAATCAGACGGCTCTCGGCAACCATACGGTCGATGAATTTGAGCCCCGGCACGTCGATTGTGAGCGACTGATAGCGTTTGTTCAGGGCTGCCTTCTTGTCTTCGGGAAGTTCTGAAATGAGTTTGTCGAAGACGTTCTTCTGACTGACTGCCGTTACTGCAACACGCCAGCCTGTTGCGCCGAAATACTTGGAGAATGAATAGCACGACATTGCATTGTAGGGAAGGTCGGCGATAAGGGAGCGGTAGCCGCGTACGAATGTGCCGTAAACGTCATCCGTAAGAATCATCAGGTCGGGATTTGCTTTAACAGCCTCCTGAATGGCCTCGACTGTCTTTCGGTCGATTTCGTAGCTCGGCGGGTTGGAAGGATTGGTGACAAAGAGCATCTTGTACTTTTTGTCTTTGAGCTTGGCGATGTCGGCCGGGTCGTATTGCCACGTGTGCAGCCCGTCGGGAGTCATTACGTCGGCCTTGATGTTGAATACGTCGTACTCGAATTCGCTCAGTTCGGGAATTTCAATGTAAGGAGTGAACACGGGTACCATCAGGGCGACCGAGTCACCGGGATTGAGCAGGAAATTCTGCTTGAGCACATCGAAGCAGTAGCACATGCCTGCTGTCGAACCCTCGACTGCGAAGAGGTCGAATACCGTGTCTTTTGGCGGATTGCCTGCGCAGATTGCCCAGTCGAGATATTTCTGCACGATTTTTTCGGTGTAGGGCAGAATACGGGGGGGAGTAGGGTAGTTGTGGCCCATGATTCCGCCTGCCCATTCATCAATAATCGAGTCGGCATCGGCCGAAAGTTCGGTAAGGGCGTACTCGTATGCGCCTTTGAGGAAGTCTACGCCGGGTTCGCCGGCGTGAGCCCGCATCCAGTCTTCGAAGCGCACGGATATGCCTTCTTTCTGGGGAACACCGGCGATGCCTTCGGGAAGATAGAAATCACGTTCGGCTTCTTCGACAGCGAACATGCCGAGGGCGAAGAATGCTTTCCGGCATTCGATGGCAAGCCAGTTCGGGTTGCCGCGGCCGGCATTGAGAAGTGTGTATGCTGCGTTCTTCACCTTTTCGTCGGCTGCAGCGATGATGCGTCCTTTGAGTTCGAAGGGCGAGAGTTTCGATAATTCGGCATCAAGGGGAGAATTGATGAGATTGTCCATGTCTGGTATGTTTTATGTTAATGGAGAGATAAATTTTGTTTTAGGCGAATAGTATAACCATCACGACGCCTGAAAGTATCAGCAGGGTGTTGCCTACGGCATAGGTGATTGCGTATCCCATAGCGGGGACGGAGCTGTGGAGTGATTCTTCAACGGCACCTAAGGCTGCTGTGGTCGTACGGCCTCCGGCTACACAACCGAGTGCTGTGCCGGGACGGAATTTAAACACATAGCGTGCGAGGAAAATGCCGATGATAAGCGGAACGGTAGTGGCGATTGCACCCCAGACGAAGAGCATCCAGCCTGCTTGTTCGAATCCGGAGATGAAATGCGGGCCGCACTGGAGGCCGACGCATGCTATGAATACGTTAAGGCCGAGGTCTTTGAAAATCCATACAGCTGACGAAGGAATCTGTCCGTAATTGGGGCGGCGGCTATGCCACCAGCCGAAAATAAGACCCATGATGAGAGCGCCGCCGGATGTTGTGAGCGATACGGGAACACTGCCTGCCTTGAAGCTGAGCACACCGATGATACCGCCGATAAGAATGCCGAGAGTAACGAAAATGATGTCGGTCGCTGTAGTCTGTTTTTCGGGCAGACCCACATTCTTGGCTGCAGTGGCAACGTCGTAGGGCAGGCCTACGAGAGTAATCATATCGCCGCCGTCAATGACGGAATTGGCGCGTACGGGTATGGTGATAGATTGCTGACGCTTGATTTCACGGATGCTGACACCATGCATGAACGGCTGGGATAGCAAATCCTTGACAGTCTTGCCGTCGACGGCTTTGCTTGCCACACGGACAGGAGTGATACGAATCGCGAAGTCGAGGAGTTCGGGGTCGGTGACTTCGGGACCAATCCATGATTCTTCACCGATAATGAATTCTCTGCGGCCGCTGAGCACAACCTCGTCGCCGATATAAATCATCTGTGAGGGTGCGGGTGTGTCAATCATGGCGCCATTGTGACGTATGCGGTCAACGAACAGACGGCGTCCCTGCGAAAGTACATAGTCTTCGAGCTCGCTCACTTTCTTTCCCGTGCCGAACCAGTCGTTTGTGACTTTGTAGGTGCGGAAAGCGACCTCGCGGCGTGATGATGCATAGCCGGGCTGGTCTGTAAGAGTTTCGCCCATTTCAGATTCTTCTTCCTGACAGTCTTTGCGGCATTTGGCCATACCGCCCATAAGAGCCGGGCCGAGGAAAGCCACAATCCATGCCGAACCGGCTGTGCCGAAGAGATAGGTGACAGCATACATCACAGGGATAATGTTGTCCATTGCAGTCTTCTGAGCCTGGTCAATAGAGAGACCGTTGATGGTTTCCTGTCCTACGCCAATCACAGCGGATATAGTCTGTGCGCCCGAGAAGAGACCTACAGCCTCGCCGGCATTATAGCCGGCGAATTTCGCGCAAATCCATGTAACCACAAGGCAGATGACGCACAGCACACAGGCAAAAATCACCTGTGGCAGACCTGTCTTCTTAAAACTGCGGAAGAACTGCGGACCTACGCTATAGCCTATCGCGAAGAGGAACAACAGGAAAAATACGTTTTTCAGAGGCTGAAGAATTTTCACCTCAGGCATAAGAATGCCGATAACGACACCGACAAGGAGTACGCTTGTCACGGTGCCGAGAGTGAGCATCTTATATTTTAGCTTGCCAACAAGATATCCCAGACACAATGTGAGGAATATTGCCATCGAAGGGTTGTTGACGAAAAATGGTACAATGTGTTCGTGCCACATATCACTAAATATTAATGGTTAGAAAAGAAGAGGTTGTTTGCTTATGATTAATCATCGGAGGGTGATAGCACATATCGTTGATAGATGTTTTTCAATCATATTACTAAACAAATGAAACGAAATTTATGTTAGCCCACGATGTGCTTTTTTGATGTTTTTGTCTGTTTCTGTTATAAAAAATGACTTGAACAGCAGGCTCATAATCATTTTTTTTGTATTTTTGCTCCCATAAAAATATCAATAGGTAGTTTCCTTATGAAAAGAACTGCAGCCATATCATTATTCCTTACAGCATTTACGGCCATAAGTGCCGCAGAGGCACCTTTGTGGATGCGCTATGCGCGTATCTCACCCGACGGACAATATATTGCATTCTCCTATAAAGGCGATATTTATACCGTACCCGTTAAGGGCGGTGATGCCGTCCGCATAACTTCTCAGCCCACATATGAATGTCACCCTGTCTGGAGTCCCGACAGCAAGACGATTGCCTTTACCTCCGACAGATATGGCAACAGCGATATTTTTACTGTGAATGCCTTGAAGCCCGGAGAGTGGAAACGTATTACCTTCAATTCTGCAGCCGAAATCCCCGAGGCTTTTACTCCCGACGGTAAATCTATTTTATATTCAGCATCAATTCAGGACCCTGTTCAGAGCGCGCTATATCCTTCAGGCCGTATGACAGAAGTATATTCTGTGTCGGTCGACGGCGGTGCTCCCGTACAGATTCTCGCCACTCCGGCACGCTCAATTTCATGGGCTCCGGACGGCAAAAGTTTTGTATATCAGGATGTGAAAGGCTTTGAGGATAATTTCCGCAAACATCATACATCGGCTGTGACACGCGACATCTGGCGCTTTACTCCGGCTACGGGCAAGCACACACTGCTTGTATGCAATGCCGGCGAGGACCTTGACCCAATCGATGCCGGTGATGCGCTCTACTTCATCAGCGAGCGTGCTCCGCAGAAATCACTTAATGTTTATAAAGCTTCGTCGGCGAATCCTGCCGACGCCAAGCCGATTACATCGTTCAAGAAGCACCCTGTGCGTTTTCTGAGCCGCGCTAACGACGGCACGCTCGCATTCACCTACGACGGCGAGATTTACACCCTCGCTTCCGCAGCCGGCGCAAAACCGGCTAAGGTAAAAGTGTCGATTACTGCGGATTATCCCGATGAGAAAACAACACTTACGGCTACCCGTGGCGCCCGTGGCGCAAAAGTGTCGCCCGACGGCAAACAAGTGGCTTTTACCTATCGCGGCGATGTCTATGTGACATCGGTCGACTATGCCACGACAAAACAGATAACCGACACTCCGGGAGCTGAATCGGAAGTCGTATGGGGCAATGATTCCACGCTTTACTATACTTCCGACCGCGACGGCCTCTACAATATCTATCGGGCTACTTTCGCCAAATCTGCCGACGAGCCCGACTTCTCCCATGCCACTGTGGTGAGCGAGGAACCGGTGTTCAAGGCCGACAGTCATGAGCGCACCGTGCCCGAAATCTCGCCCGACGGCAAGCAACTCGGCTTTATTCTCGACCGCACCAATCTCTGTGTCATGGACCTCAAGAGTAAAGCCGTGAAGCAGCTTACGACCAAGGCAACGCATGCTCAGCGGACCGGCGGCTTCGATTACTTCTGGTCTCCCGACTCCCGTTGGATTGCACTTGAAGTTGTGGATAAGAAGCACGACCCGTATACCGACATCGCCATTATCAATGTCGATAACGGCCAGATGACCAATATCACCAACAGCGGCTACTTCGACGAATCACCACGCTGGATACTCGACGGCAACGCCCTTGCTTTCGCATCAGAACGCTATGGTATGCGTAACCATGCATCATGGGGTTCGATGAGCGATGTTTTCTTTGTGTTCATGAATCAGGACGCTTACGACCGTTTCACGCTTTCTAAAGAAGAACGCGAAATTTACGATAAAAAAGCCGAACAAGCTAAAAAGGATGCTAAGAAAGACGAAAAAGAGAGCGACAAGAAAGACAAGAAGAATAAAGACGAGGTGGAGCCAATAAATGTAGAGCTTGCTGGTATTTCGGACCGGCAGGTGCGCATCACACCTATGTCGACCGAACTCTCCGATGCTGTGCTTGATGCCGACGGAAAAACTCTCTACTTCATATCGAATGCTCCTGACGGTGCCTTTATCTGGCAGTACGATATAGAGGAGGATGACCTCTCATTGCTCCGTAAGTCGCCCGAGGGCGGACGTTTCGACAAATCGGCCGACGGCAAGCAGCTTTTCCTCTTCGGCTCGTCAATGAGCAAGTTCCCCAAATCTAAGGCAATCACATATCGCGCCGTGAAGAATCTTGACCCGGCTGCCGAGCGAGCCTATATGTTCGACAACATAGAGCGTGAGGAGCGCGAGCGCTTCTATACGGCTTCCATGCACGGTGTCGACTGGGCTTCTATGAGCAATGATTACCGCAAATTCCTGCCTCATATCAATAACAATTATGACTATGCCGAACTGCTCAGCGAATGGCTCGGCGAGCTGAATGTAAGCCACACCGGCGGACGTTACCGTGGTTCTTCCGATGTCAGCGCTCCCGAGCGCACTTCGTCACTCGGCGCTCTTTACGACCTGAACTATAAGGGCCACGGCGCCTGCATTGCCGAAGTGCTTGAAAAAGGTCCCTTGGCGGCAGTTCGTCCTGTTGTGAAAGCAGGTTCTGTTGTCGAGAAAATCAACGGTGAAGCAGTTACAGCCGAGATGCCCGTTGACCGTCTGTTGAGCAACGCTTCAGGCAAACGTACTCAGGTTACGCTGAAGAATCCTGATGGTACGGAGCGCAACATTGTCGTCCGTCCTGTCTCTGCTGGCGTTCAGAATGAATTACTTTATGACCGCTGGGTAAAGCAGCGTGCCCATGAGGTCGACAGTCTGTCGCACGGACGACTCGGCTATGTACATATCTCTTCAATGGACGATGATTCGTTTCGTAAGGCATACAGCGATTTACTCGGTAAGTACAACGACCGCGAGGGAGCTGTGATTGATATCCGCTGGAACGGCGGTGGTCGTCTGCACGAGGATATTGAAGTGCTCCTCAGCGGAAAGAAATATTTCACTCAGGAAATCCGCGGACAGGAAACCTGCGATATGCCTTCACGCCGCTATAACAAGCCCACGGTGATGGTGATGAGCGAGGCCTGCTACTCCAATGCTCACGGTACTCCGTGGGTATATAAAAACCGTGGTCTCGGAAAACTTGTAGGCATGCCTGTTGCAGGAACCATGACATCGGTCAACTGGGTCACAATGCAGGACCCCACCCTCGTTTACGGTATTCCGGTAATCGGCTACAGACTGCCTGACGGTTCTTTCCTCGAAAACTCCGAGCTTGAGCCCGATATAAAGGTCGCCAACTCGCCCGAAGTAATTATAAAAGGCTCCGACGAGCAGATTAAGGCTGCCGTAGAAGAGCTTTTGAAAGAAATAGATTCGCAAAAACGCTGATATCAATATACAATTATCCTTAAAACCACCATGAAACTAATCGCTGAAAGCAGTACCACAAGAACCGACTGGGCTCTTGTGGAAGGTGCCGAAATTGTGGAACATGCCTACACTACCGGCCTTAATCCATATTTTCAGTCTCGTAGAGAAATCTCGCACAGCATACGTCTTGAACTGCCCGAAGTTTTTTTCCGCCGGAAGTTGGAGCATGTGTATTTCTATGGTGCAGGCTGTGCCAATACAGAGAAATGCAAAATCATGGAGTCATCGCTTGTGGCTCAGTTCAAGACACCGGTGACTGTTGAGAGCGACTTGCTCGGCGCTGCACGCGGGCTGCTCGTTCGTGAGCCAGGCCTGGCGTGCATACTTAGCACGGGTTCTAATTCGTGCCTGTATAACGGACTGGAAATCGAAAAGACAGTCGCGCCTCTGGGTTTTATTCTCGGTGACGAGGGCTCGGGCGCGTATATGGGAAAACGGATGATAGCAGATATGCTCAAGGGGCTTGCGCCCCGTGACCTCACAGAGGCTTTCTTTGAGAAAAACAATGTGACACCCAATATGCTTCTAGACGAGGTATACTCCAATAAACTGCCTTCGAAACTCCTCTCGCAATACTCGGTGTTTCTACGGGAGAATCTCGATAATTCATATTGCTACAGACTTGTCTATAATGCTTTTATGGAATTTTTCACCCGTAATATCATATCATATGATTACACCGGCATTCCTCTGAGTTTTGTAGGTTCCGTCTGTGTGATGTATCAGCCTATACTCCTGAAGGTCGCTTCTGATTTCGGAGCGCAGATTAAGAAGATTATCCGTAATTCAATGCCCGGTCTGGTGGCATATCATAGCGAAGAATGACATAAATAACAAATCTTCCATATATCTTCCTGTCCGGGATTTCTCCCGGTACTTAACATTTTATTATGAAAAAACTTATTGCTTTAATCTCTGCTGGCGCTATGCTGTGCAGTTGTGCCCAGCAGAAAGAAAAGACAATCACAGACTATGTGAATCCGCTCCTCGGCACTGCCACACTCTGGAAAACAGAAGACCTCGGTTACGAACGTCATCAGGAAAAACGCACATGGGGTGCGGAGGCTTTCCCGGGAGCGGCTCTGCCGAACGCAATGGTGCAGCTTACGCCTGTGACGATGTGGCGCTCTGGTGCGGGTTATCAGTATGAGGACACTACAATTCTCGGATTTGCCCATACTGCTATGGGACACTGGAATTATATTGACTTGCCAATCATGCCTGTGACAGGTGTTGTCGATGCCGATAATTATGCCTCGTCATATTCACATGCAAATGAGTCTGCGCATCCCGGTTACTATCAGGTTTATCTCGACCGCTATGGTGTCAATGCCGAGTTGACGAGCACCCTGCATGCCGGATATCACAAATACACATTTGATGAAGGGGTTCCTAAACGTCTCCTGATTAATGTTGCCCACAATCAGAATCCTGTTCGTCATTGGGAAATCGAAAAAGTGGCCGATAATGCTTTTGCCGGCCGTCAGGGCGGTGTGTATTATTACGGTGTTACCAGTCTCCCTATTGATTCTATAGCCATAGTGCAGACCAACAGCGAACGTGGTGTCCCTGTGGCAGTAGCAGATTTCAGTGATAATACCGGAAAAGAGCCTCTTGAGGTAAAAATCGGCATCTCGTATGTAAGTTCCGACAATGCAAAACTCAATCTCGAACAGGAAATGCTCGACAAGAACTTCGATACTGTCCGTAAGGAAGCCAATGACACGTGGGCCGCGCACCTCGGTAAAGTGAAGGTCGAAGGCGGTGACGAACGTAACAAGGGACTCCTTTACACAACTCTCTATCGCGCTTCGCTCATGCCACGTCTCGAAAGCGATGTGAACGGCGAATACCGCGACAATCGTCATGAGGTGGTGAAAGATGCCGGCTTCAGATATTACTCAAATCCCGCTTTCTGGGACGTAAGCCGCAATCAGCTTATTCTTCTTGCAATGCTCCGCCCGGATGTGGCAAGCGACGTAATCAAGTCGACAATCGACCGAGGCGAGAAAGGCAACGGTTATATTCCCTCGTATTTTCACGGAGACCATGCTCCGACATTTGTGATTGGCAGCTGGAAACGCGGTATCAGAGATTTCGACCTTGACCGGGCATATGCTCTCGCTCTTAAAAGCGCTATGGTTCCCGGAGACGGCGGACGTGCCTGGATGGAAGAGTATCTCGCCAACGGCTATGTGGCGGATGCCAATGTGCCCGACTGTCCTTTCTGGGACGAAAAGAAAGGCGGAGTGACAAAGACTCTCGAATATGCGTACGATGACTATGCCGTTGCCCAGATTGCCAAGGAACTCGGCGATACTACGGACTACGCAGTTCTTATGGAGCGGAGCAACAACTATAAGAATGTGTTCAATCCGGCCACCGGTTTCTTCCAGGGCCGTATAGACGGAGGCGACTGGCTCGAACCTTACAATCCCGACCTTCCTTATTATCAGCATATGTACCGTGAGGCCAACGGCTGGAATTCACTCTTCTATGCACCGCACGACCCCGAAGGTGTGATTGCCCTTTATCCTTCATATGATGAAGTAGAGGCAAAACTTGATACAATGCTTGTCCGTCCTTATTGTGGTCTTGAGGTAGCTAATCTCACAGGCTTTATCGGCAATTACTGCCACGGCAATCAGCCCGGTCACAATATTCCCTATACTTATTATTTCATAGGCAAGCAGGAGAAATCGCAAGAGTTAATCAATACGATTCTCGGCCGTTTCTATGACATGGGTGATGAAGGCCTTGCATATGCAGGCATGGACGATGCAGGGGAGATGTCGGCCTGGTATGCGCTCAATGCTATTGGTATTTATACATACTCGACGGCCGACCCCGAGTATATAGTTACTGTACCTGTCTTCGATAAAGTGACAATGCAGCTCGGTGACAAACCGTGCATTATCACGAAGACCGGCAACGGCAACAGAATCAAGGAAATCAGAGTCGGAGACAAAGTTCTCGATGGCTATATGGTACAGCACTCCGACCTTGCCGAGGGTAAAACTCTTTCGATAGTTACCGAATAAGCCATATCGGCAGCAATTTATCAGCAGCATCCGTCCGGCACCGGGCGGATGCGTTTTTTATATTTGTGAGGGTGAGGAATGACTGTGCTTCGTCCTTATCATTACCGGATAATCTTCACTCATAATAGATATCCGGATATAAGCATAAACGCTCTTATGGATTAATTGCAGAAATTTGCGAAATAGAGAGAAAGTATTTTTTTATTTTCCAATTTGACTTTTGCCTGCTGGAGGGGTATACAATATGTAGGCTCCACAGAAGGGTCACAGAAGTTAAACAATACATCCAGTGTCTTATGGTAAAAAACAGAATACTAATCTTGGCAGCCGCACTTGTTCTGCTATGTGGCCCAGCCCATGCACATCGTCATAATCATGGTCCATGTCATCGTTGCGCGCCACGGATTACGACAGTCATCAGAACTGCTCCAACAAAACGCACAACCGTTGTTACACGCGTCACGAAAAAAGACAGGCTCGAAATGGCTATTGCGTACCTTAGAGTCAATCCCGATATGAGTGTCAAGCAATATTCTAAAATGACCGGGCTAAAGAGAAATGTAGCTGAGGCGGAACTGAATGTATTTGCACAGGACGCATTGAACCCTATTAAACCTGTGCCTGGCAAGAAAAATCTATATTATTTGAAATGATAGATTATCAAGCATAAATGACGCAGAGTTTGTCTGACAGCAAAATTATTGACACCATCGGAACCAATCCTGAGGCAGGATACCGTATGCTTCTGAAAAACTACAAGATGTCGGTATATTGGCATATCAGGCGAATAACTATATCACATCAGGACGCGGAGGACGCTTTGCAGGAAACGTTCTTTAGGGTATTCAAAAATTTTGGAAAGTTCAAAAAAGAAATGTCGTTGACCGCATGGATTTTCAAGATTGCGACAAACGAAGCCATACGTTTGAGTGAAAAGCATAAAAGCTATACATTCTCACTTGATGAAATGGATTCGGAGGCTAAGCAAATAATGGCAGACGAATATTTTGATTATTCACAAGTTGAATCCTTGAAATTGCAGAAAGCTATTCTTTCATTGCCTCACAAACAACAGCTCGCTTTTAATCTCAGATACTATGATGAGTTTGATTATGCAACCATCGCCCAAATCATAGATTCTTCTGCGGCAAGTGCAAAAGCTAACTATCATGCGGCCAAAGAAAAAATTATCCATTATATGAACACTCACGATTGAAATATGGGCAGTTACAATTTTGATAAAATAGGAAAGAAGATGCCATATCGTGTGCCGGATACTTTTTTCGACGATGTGGAGAATACGATTATGATTAATGTGCGTAAACGGCAAAACAAGCGAAACGTCTTTAAGATATTCTATCGCATTATTGCTGTCGCCGCAACTCTTGCACTCCTTCTGGTTATTGGAAGCCCCGACACGACAAACCATAAGACTGATTTTGCAGAAATAGCACAAGCTTTTGACAATCTGTCCGAGGCAGACCAGACATATTTGCTTGAAGTGTATCAAGACGATATTTTTATAAACGAATAAAATCACAATATGAAAAACTTACTCAGAATCATGCTGCTCGTGACTGCTGTATTCGCGTTCACCAGTTCAGCGTCGGCACAGCAACGCAGAGGAGGAGAACGCATCTCACGTGAACAACTTGCTGAAAAGCAGGCAAAACACATCGCAGAGGAGCTTGCCCTATCTTCCGATGTTACGGAAAAATTCATCACAACATACCTGAACTGTCAGAGAGAAGTCTGGGCTTTGGGACCACGCCAAAGCAGGAATCGTAACAGCTCTATGACTGATTGTCAGACAGACAGTGTAATACAGGCCAGATTTGACCACAGTCAGAAACTGCTCAATATTCGTAAGAAATATTATGCTGAATACAGCAAATTCCTCACCTCCAAACAGATTGAGCGCGTCTATGAACTGGAGCGTCAAATGATGAAACGATTAAGTGACCGTCGCAATTCAAGGAGAAGATAATGCCGACTTCAAAATTAGTAGCTGTCTTCGCTATAATAACGATGCTTTGGCGAACCGACATATATGCACAGAATGAGAAAGATTCCGAAGAAATATCTTTCTCGTTTGAGCTATACCGCTCTCCACAATTGGTTCTCCCATACAGGCAGGCGGTCATTTCTCAAAATGATTCTCCGACAAGGATGGTTATATATCTACACGGCGGCACATGCAAGGGAAATGACAACACAAAGCAAATGGCCGAGCCGGGTATTGACTCTATTGCACAATATCTCTCGAAAAATAATCTTAATGCGGTATTCATAATTCCTCAATGTCCTGCCGACGAATCATGGGGTGGCAGATTAACAGAGGTGATAAAGAATCTGATTGAAGACAGAAAGGATGCTTTCAATGATATAAAGGATGTATATATCTTTGGAGGGTCTATGGGAGGTACCGGAACATGGACAATGTTATCAAAATATCCCGGTTTATTCTCTGCGGGAATGCCTGTTGCAGGTAACCCGTCAAAATGTGATGTGTCTAATGTTGCGCAAACTCCCTTACTTACAGTTATGGGTACCGAGGACCGTATTATGGGTATTGAAGCAGTAACTGATTTCACCATACAACTTGAAGGCATGGGAGCACAGTATGTCTTTGAAGTTGTAGATGGTTGGACACATGAGGATACTTGCATAAAGAGTTATACGTCAGATAGATTAGAATGGGTGTTTTCAAATACAAAACGACATGATGATTCGGGCATAACTCCTGTTGATGTAGAGCAAAGATTGGTTATCGAAACGAAATACTGGACATTATCCGGCGTTCTGGTCGAAAATCCATCATACGGTTTTTATATAATGCAACAAAAATATTCAGATTCAAGCGTAAAAACGAAGAAAATCTATATTAAATAACGAGTACACAGTATTCTAAGATTGGGATATATCAATCACCCCGTCTTGATACTGAAAAAGGCAGGATTTCCCTGCCTTTTTGCTTTCTATGTTCGCCCGACATGGGCATAATCTACCGGGTGGAAGTCCCGAGCGCGCC
>CAJUKF010000047.1 GCA_910587355.1 uncultured Muribaculaceae bacterium | reverse complement strand
TTGTTCATGGGAGATATTACCTCTCATGATGAAATAACGTTTTAGAGGAAAGTTAACGAATAATTCTCAGACAAATAAACATTTCTCGGTTTTTACGGGGAAAATCTGTTTTCTCCGCTTTGCAATCCGCATTTTTCGCAAAAGAATTCAATAACCTTATAATAAATCAATTCAAATTCTCTTAATGGAAAAAGCACTTATATTTGGAAATAAGAGAAATAAATAACCATCCTGGCAAAGAAGACAGGCCTGCAATCACTCAAGAGGATTTTCAAGACTGGAATAATTTACATATTGCGCAGATAATCAATCAAATACATTAATTTAGGATAGTAATCGTTAATAAAAGCGGATAAATAGGACATTTAGATGCAATCAAGAGTAATCATTTAAGTTTAATTTTCCTGTGATAGATATTTTATAATCTATTCTTTTGTCTTGATTTTCCTTTTTGGGGGCAAGAGTGGAGGTGTTATGGGTGCTGATGAAAAGAAAAACTGTCATAGGCATTTTTAGGGGTTGCCATAGATTTATAAGTTTGGTTCAGTGTAGAATATATAAGACTGAACCAAACTTATTTTTTGATTAGCCTATTGACTTGCACCGCAAAAAGTTGTAACTTTGCAATTGATTGGGAGAAGTCCCGACACGAAATTTTGATAAAAAGAGGCGTTATGTCTTCTTCTTGTATGCGATAAGCGTAGGAAACTTTATTCACATGAGCAAGAGACGGCGTAATGGTCTCCACGCATATGCGTGGGGCTGTTATTCCCACATCTGCTCATCAAGGTATTCCTACCACCTTCGCATTAAGACGTGGCATACAGTTCCACGCTTCTTAGTCTTATAAACATTGTTTGAGGAATTGCAAACTGATTATCTGAACTCACACTAGTATCCAACAAATGAAGCTCAAATCATTAATTATAATTGCTGGCTTATTATTTACTCTTTCAGCATGTGGTCCCACCCAAGAAGAAAAGGCACAATCGATGGCGGCTAATTACCTAAAGGGGGTTCTATATCATTTTGACAGTTATGAACCGCTACAAACAAAGGTTGATAGTTCATTTGTCTCATTCTCAACAGATGAAGAAGCCATAAAGCTAACATTAGATATGCTGAAACTCTTTCAATCTGTACAGGAGTATGCGGATAAAATCGAAAGAGCAGAAAGTTCTATGGAGATATGGTTTCCAAGCGGATATTCGTCTGCATTCAGTAAGGGAGAGTACCGTAGGGCAAAAGAAGAACGAGATAACAATCAACAACTTCTGGATAAGACAAAAGACCGAATTCAAAATCAATTCTCCAAGATTAAAAGCCGACAATCTTATTTGGAAACAGAGGCGTTGCTGCGGATAGGGGCTTTTAACGGTTGGAAAGTATATCACAAATTCAAAAGCCTTAATGGGGCAGGAACACTTGATTTATTTGGAGAATACGTATTCTTCTGCGATAAGGATTTCAATGTGGAATCCGCATACTCAAAAGAAGATTTCGATGCTATTAATAAAATCATGGTGGTAATCTCGGAATCGACCGAGTTGTCTGAACTTGGTGAAAAATTGCAAGAAGTCATATTTTAACATCGTGAGTGAGTTATGTTAATAAAGGAACGCCCCATTATCACTTGGCTGCTCAATCCAGATATGAAGTTGGCACCAAAGAACTTAGTGATTGCGCCTGTGTCGCATTCTATAAATCAATCCATCCTCGGAAACAGTCTTATAGAGTTGGATAACATCCGAAAACAGGCACCTGATTGGGGCTTGCCGGAACTTCTAATGCCCTCTTTTGAGGAAGTAATGTATAAGAGCCACCAGTCATTCGACAAGATAATGCCGCAGTTGTTTGAAGATTTTTGCGAAAAAGAGGAATGTGGCATACTGCTATGCCGTGGTAATGTTTCTATTGTATATGGATTCGGAGATAATCAGTTGCATCTATGGCATTTTACCGAACAAAACGGCAACAGTGTTTTCAATTTCTATACATGCAATGTTAGTGCTGTTGATAACATAGGCGTAGGAATTGCAAATACTGTAATAGCTGATAACATGTTATTCTCAGGTTCATTGCAAGAGCGACAGCAAAAATTAGCTTTTATTGCCGGATTTGTCGCCACTTATGTTGCAGTTAAACGCTATGTAAAGGTCGAAACAATCATTATTCCACAAGGGAAGTTCACTGCCATTGAGGGAACACCGCTTGAATATATAGAGAAGAAGAAAGTCCTCAATCAGACTGGTCAAGAAGTCATTGTCATGGATTCCAAATGGTTTCGCAAAATCATAAACGACAACGACATCTATGTACGCGGCTTCTTCCGTATGCAAAACAAAAAGAACGAGTTTGGCGAATGGTACAAAGAACTAATTTTTGTTGATTCTTTTGTTCGACATGGGTATCATAGAAATGCAAAAATTGAAGATGATATATAACGATAATAAATAGTGTTTTATGAGAAAATTCTTATTCTTTCTGGTGTGTGGGCTTTCTTCTATTTCAATTCAAGCGCAATCTCAGAATTCACAAATGGAAGTGCACGCACTTGTTCATAGAGTTGATTCTCTTGAACATGAATTATCATACCTTAAATTGACATACGAACTTTATACGCTTAATTCAGACATAACAATGTTTGCAAATGAGGTGTACACTAAATCCATCGCAATTCAATTAAACCTTTACAATAGGAATTTTAACTCCAAATTAGGTCAGTCATATCAACAATATTATGAATCGTGCCTGCATAAAAAACAGTCTATTTACGGATTGATTGAGGCAAAGAAAAAATTTTTTACACTTAAAGTTATAACATACCCTTATACAGAAAGTGAGCAGGACACGCTAATGGCGAGTTATAACGTAATTGATGATGCTTTTGACACTTTAGAACATTCAATGAGTATGCTGAAAATCACAATCGATGCATATAAAGAATTGATGTGAGTATTTGGTGGATTCCAAAGGTTGACCTTTGGCTTATTGGGGAAATTTTCAGCGTATCGGAACGATATGTGGCCCGGGAAATTCCCTAATATGTTAAGGAATTTCCGAAAGGCGTAATTTCCATGCTGCTACTGTAATGATTGTAGTGAGTACAATCTGACTTGCCTGTTGCGTGTGGCCATGAATTGACATTGGTAATTGTCAGTGCCGGGTGGTGAGAAAAACAAAGAGTGCTCATGGCAGTGTAGGAATTTTTTGAAAATTGGATTCGAGGCGGTTGGTTTATTTGCCTGATTGAAAAATAATTTGTAACTTTGCAAGCCATTACGAAAGGAATGCCTTACCAGCATTCGTTAAGTAACTGATTAATACGTATTAAAGAGACAAAGCAATGAAAAAAGACATTCATCCCTCAAGCTATCGTGAAGTAGTGTTCAAGGACATGTCGAATGACGAGACCTTCATCACACGCTCCACAGTGGCAACCCGCGAGACCATCGAGATTGACGGCGTAACCTATCCCCTGGTAAAGCTTGAAATCACCAGCTCGTCGCACCCCTTCTTCACCGGCAAGCAGAAGCTCGTCGATACAGCCGGTCGCGTCGACAAGTTCATGAACCGCTACGCTGTCCGCAACAAGAAATAAGTTGCTCTGCCCCAGCGGCTTTCTTTCGGGTCCGCTGCCTCGCTTATGCGCAAGGCGATGGCTTTGAGACTTGATTATGAATTAAAGGGTATGCTGCTCGTCGCGGCAACCCTTTCTTTTTTGCGCATATCGTTTTTATTTAAGACATAAGCTATGGAAAATTATGCTGAACTTGTCCCCGATTTTGCCCGGGATGTCAACTGTGCTGTCACGATATGTGATACTGAGGGTATAATCCTGTATATGAATAACCGTGCAATCGATACTTACCGAAAGCACGGCAATCTTATCGGCAAATGTCTGTTTGACTGCCATAACGAGCGCTCCATGCGGATTATACACCATATGCTTGAGACCGGCGAGGCGAATGCCTACACTATCACCAAGCATGGACAGCGCAAAATGATTTACCAGACTCCATGGCGCAGGGATGGCCGGGTGGCAGGCCTGATAGAGATTTCTATGGTAATTCCGTCCGACATGCCGCATTACGACCGCGACAAGGGCGAATAAGCGACATCGCAACAGCTTATTCGCACTCCGAACGCATCCAGTGATGTTCGGCCACGCACTCGTGCAGTGTGTGGTCGACTATGATATGCCTGTTTGCCATGCCTGCTATCTGCGACATTTCATGGCTTACGAGCACTATGGTCGTAGAGGGAGCCATGTCGGCGATAATGCAGTAAAGATGTTGCTCGAAATGCTTGTCGAGATAGCTCAAAGGCTCGTCAAGCACCAGCACCGGAGGTGTGCTCACTATGGCACGGGCAAAGAGGGCGCGTTGAAGCTGACCTCCCGAAAGATTTCCGATAGGCCGGTGCTGCAGGGCCGACATCTCTATTTTTTCGAGTGCGGCATCGACGCGTTCGCGTTTTTCGGCTGGGGTGAGGGAGGAGTAGGGCAGCAGGGCCGATTCGACCACTTCGCGTACCGTAATAGGGAAATGTGAGTCAACGCTGTTTTTCTGAGGCAGATAGCCGAAGCGGGGATGTGACGCCGGTTTGCCATGTTCATCGTAGTAGATGATTTTTCCCGAAGTCGGTTTGAGCAGGCCGAGAATAAGGCGCAGCATGGTTGTCTTACCGCCGCCGTTGGGACCGGTTATGGCCATAAAATCGCCTCTGTCGACAGTGAGGTTTATATCCGACAGTATCCGGTGTCCTTCACGCTCGAAATATACATCGCACAGCGACATGAGCATGGGCCTGTGAGAGTGTGTGCAGTCGCAGGCTGAGCAACGGCAGTGGGAACTGTGTCCGGGCTTCTCCATGGTGTCAGGGGTGTGCGATGGCATCGGCCACGGTCTGCAGCTGTCGGTCGAGGTGATAGTCAAGCGGGTCGATAGTCACGAGCCGCGAGCCTATTTCTTTGTTAATGGCTTCAGCCTGGCGTGCGTCGAATTCTTTCTGAAAGAAAAATACACGTACGCTGTCCGCTTTCGCGCGGTCTATAATTTCGCGGGCCTGACGTGCCGACATCTCCTTGCTTTCCTGGCCTACGGCAAGCTGTTCCAGTCCGTAGTCACGTGCAAAATACGACAGAGATGGATGCCATACCGCGAAAGTTTTCGAAGGCGCGTCGACAAGTTCGGTTGCGATGTCCACATTGAGAGAATCGAGACGTGCCAGAAGAGCTGACAAACGGTCAGCATATGCTTCTGCACGGTCGGGATTTAGCCGTGTAAGCGCCGCAGATATATTCCGTGCCATTGCAGCGGCTCCCGAGAGCGATGTCCAGAAGTGAGGGTCGGGTGCGCCTTCGCCGGAATGCTCATGTGCCTCGCCATGCTCATGGTGCGCGTTTGCATGGTCGTGTGTTCCATAAATGGGAACAATACCTTCTGACGTATTGATAAACGGAACGGACGACGATGCTTCGAGCGCATCTTCAAAAGGCAAAGCACCTGTGGCAAAGTATGCTACGGCATTGTCGGCGAGAGCACGGCGGCTGAGCGACGGCTCGTAAGTCTCGGGATTAGAGCCGGGTGTGAGCATGGTCACGATTTCAGCACCCGAGTCGACTAACTGCTCCAGGAGCCACCGCTGAGGCTCTATGCTTACTGCATAGACAGTATCGTTGCCGTCGGCAGCGGCGTGTTTCGAGCAGGCTGTGGCAGCGACCACGATAACGAATATGAGATAGGGAAATTTACGCATTTTCAAACAGTTGTGCTGCCATAGACTCGGCTGCCTGACGGCCGTCGCCCATGGCGAGAATTACAGTCGCACCGCCGCGGACAATGTCGCCGCCGGCAAAGATTGTGGGAATCGACGAGCGGTGCTCCCCGTCGACGGCAATGGTGCCGCGAGAGGTTACATCGAGGCCGGGTATGTTGTCGGGTATCAGGGGATTGGGCGAGACGCCAACGCTCACTATCACCTGGTCGACATCGATTGCTTCAATGGCACCTTCTATCGGTACGGGTTTGCGACGCCCCGAGCTGTCGGGTTCGCCGAGTTCCATGCGCTGCACGTACATGCGGTTTACGCGTCCGCGTTCGTCGCCCTCGTAGCGCACAGGATTGCAGAGGGTGAGGAATTCAACTCCTTCCTCACGGGCATGCTCGATTTCTTCCGCACGGGCGGGCATCTCGTCCATGCCGCGGCGGTATACAATCATTGCCCGTTTCGCGCCCATGCGGCGGGCGGTACGCACCGAGTCCATGGCGGTATTGCCGCCGCCAATCACGGCCACATTCTCGCCGCGAAGTACGGGAGTATCGCTTCCGGGCCGTCCGGCACCCATGAGATTGATACGGGTGAGGTATTCGTTGGACGACATTACGCCCGAAAGATTT
Organism: uncultured Muribaculaceae bacterium; assembly: GCA_910587355.1. GTDB lineage: Bacteria > Bacteroidota > Bacteroidia > Bacteroidales > Muribaculaceae > CAG-873. The sequence continues at coordinate 14,985 of CAJUKF010000047.1, read as the reverse complement.
TCGCCGGGAATATCCATAAACCGGGGGAGCCCGGCACCCGAGGCCACAAATATGCCACGGAAGTCCATGCCGAGCAAATCGTCGTATCCCAGCGTTTTACCTATCACGGTATCGGTGTGGAACCGCACGCCGAGTGAACGCAGGGTGTCGAGTTCGGCATCGACGACAGTATTTGGTAGGCGGAATTCCGGTATGCCGTATTTAAGAACGCCTCCGATTTCATGCAAGGCTTCATATACATCCACCTCGAATCCCTTGCGTGCCATGGAACCGGCGAAAGAGAGACCTGCCGGGCCTGACCCTGCCACTGCCACGCGTATGCCGTTTGACTTTCGCTCCGCCGGCTTGCGTTCGGCTGCGCTTTCGAGTTCGCGGCATGTGTCGGCGGCGTAGCGTTCGAGATAGCCGATTGCCACGGGCTGCTTTTTCATTTTATTGTATATGCAGCGGCTCTCGCACTGACGCTCCTGCGGACAGACGCGTCCGCAGACGGCAGGCAGGGCGCTTGTGCGCCGAAGCACTGCACCGGCTTCGATTACATTGCCGCGCTGTATGTTCTTGATGAAGTCCGGAATGGCTATGTTTACCGGACAGCCTTCGATACACGTAGGCTGGGGGCAGTCGAGACAGCGGGTCGCTTCGGCGACGGCCATTTCCTCCGTGAGACCGCAGTTCACTTCCTCGTTGCATGTGATGCGATAGTCGGGGGCGAGCTGAGGCATCACTACACGCGGAATGGATGCGCGTTCTTTTGCCGGCAAGGCATTGCGGAGGTCGACGCGCCACTGTGCGTCACGGCCTTCGTTCTTTATATCTTCACTCATAGTAGTCTGCGAATATATTGTGAAATCGAAGTATGCTGATATTTACTTTGATGCGTCAGCAGCCGGAGCGGGGTCGTAGGCGCGCATACGGCTCATCATCTCGTCGAAATCAACCTGATGTGCGTCAAACTCCGGTCCGTCGACACAGACGAAGCGCTGACGGCCTCCGACAGTCACGCGGCAGGCGCCGCACATGCCCGTGCCGTCGACCATTATGGTGTTGAGCGAACAGATTGTGGGCACGTTGTATTTTTTTGTGAGCAATGACACGAATTTCATCATTATGGCCGGCCCGATTGCCACGCATTCCGACACTTTTTCGCGCAGAATCACCTCCTCGGCTCCTGCTGTGACGAGTCCTTTGCGTCCTGCCGAGCCGTCGTCGGTCATTATAATGACCTCGTCGCTGTACTCGGCCACTTCCTTTTCAAGAATTATAAGGTCTTTGTTGCGGGCCGCGAGCACACTTACCACACGGTTGCCGGCTTCCTTGAATCCCTTGATAATAGGGAGGAGGGGAGCTACGCCCACACCGCCGCCGCAACACAGCACTGTACCTTCGTGACGGCTTATCGCCGTGGGCCGACCGAGCGGCCCGACAACATCATGCAGGCTGTCTCCGGCTTCGAGAGCGCAGATTTTGCGGGTTGAGTCGCCTACCGCCTGAATCACCAGAGTGATAGTTCCGGCCTTGATGTCGGCATCGGCAATTGTGAGAGGGATTCGTTCGCCGTGTTCGCCGCAGCGTACAATTACGAAGTGTCCCGGCTTACGTGCCCGTGCCACTTCAGGAGCCTCGACTACGAGCTTGACTACTTTCTCCGAGAAGTGCGATTTTTCAATGATGCGGTACATAAATTCTTATCGGTTAGCTGCCCGCCGGTAAAGCACAACGGCTATGACAGAGTATATTAGATTGGGTATCCACATGGCTACGAAAGGCGATGTGAGACCCGATATTGCGAATGTCTGGGTGATGGTCATGAACAGGATATAGCTGAAACTGAGCACAAGGCCTATGCCTATGTTGAGTCCCATGCCGCCTTTCTGCTTCTTTACCGAGAGTGTCATGCCGATGATGGTGAGTATGAAGGCGGCCGCTGTCATGGCATAGCGGCGCTCGCGTTCTACTTCGAACGACTGGATGTTGCCCACGCCGCGCAGCTTCTGCCGGCGTATGTATTCGTCAAGCGCCGGCGATGTCATCTGCTCCTGGTCGTTCGAACTGATGAGGAAGTCTCGAGGCTCGAAAGCGAGACTCGTGTCGCGTCGGCTGCCTTTGTCGATGATTTCGCGGTTGTCGTGGAAGTCGCGCACCACGTAGTCATACACGGTCCACTGGTAGAGTGTGTCCCATTTGATGGACGATGCCGTGAGGCGCGACGTGAGTTTCTTGTTTTCGTCAAACTGGTCGAGCGAGAAGCGGTAGCCGGTTTTCGACAGATTGTCGTAGCGGTTCATGTATGCAATCTGTCCCGGCGACACCATGAGCATGATGTTCTGCCCGTAGTCGACGCGCTTGTTCTTCACGTACGTGTTCTGATAGTTGATACGCTTCACGTTGGCCGGCGGTATCACATACGCGCTGAGCACGAAGGTAAGCGCCGCTATGATGGCCGCCGACACCATGTAGGGCCGGAGGAGACGCTTGAAGCTCATGCCGGTTGAGAGCATGGCTATGATTTCGCTGTTGCCCGCGAGTTTCGACGTGAAGAAAATCACTGCGATGAAAGTGAACAGCGGCGAGAACTGATTGGCGAAGTAAGGCAGGAAGTTGAGAAAATAATCGAAAATCGTGGCCTTAAGAGGGGCCTTGATGAAAGAATCGAGTTTCTCGTTGACATCGAACATCACCACGATGGCAAGCAGCAGCACTATGGAAAACACATATGTGCCGAGGAACTTGCGTATGATGTATCGGTCGAGAATTTTGAACATCGTGATGTCTGTTTTTGATAGAATCCTGAACTCAGAGACGTCTGTTGAGCTTCGCCACCATTTCGGTTTTCCAATCGTGGAAGTCTCCGGCCTGTATGTGCTTGCGCGCTTCCCCCACGAGCCACAGATAGAAGGCGAGATTGTGGATTGACGCAATCTGCATGGCCAGAAGCTCCTGGGCTATGAACAGATGGCGCACGTATGCCTTGGTATACACGCGGTCGACATACGACGGGCCGTCGGGCCACAGAGGCGAGAAATCGTCGGCCCATTTGGCGTTGCGCATGTTCATCGTTCCCTCGGGGGTGAAGAGCATGCCATTGCGTCCGTTGCGGGTCGGCATCACGCAGTCCATCATGTCCACGCCGCGGTCAATGGCCTCGAGGATATTCACCGGGGTTCCCACGCCCATAAGATAGCGGGGGCGGTCGGTGGGAAGAATGTCGTTCACCACTTCAATCATCTCGTACATCGTCTCGGCCGGTTCGCCCACGGCAAGACCGCCGATAGCATAGCCGTCTGCACCGAGCCCAACGACATGTTCGGCAGCCTCGCGGCGTAAATCCGGATAGGTGCAGCCTTGTACTATGGGGAAGTATGACTGATAGTGGCCGTAGAGGGGCTCTGTCTCCTTGTAGTGTTTCCATCCTCGTTCGAGCCAGCGCTTTGTGAGGTCGAGGCTGCGGCGCGTGTATGCGCGGTCGGAGGTGCCGGGAGCACATTCGTCAAGAGCCATCATTATGTCGGAGCCAATGGTACGCTGTATGTCGACTACATTCTCGGGTGTGAAGAGATGTTTCGAACCGTCGATATGGCTGCGGAAATGTGCGCCTTCCTCGGTGAGCTTTCGGTTTTCACTGAGCGAGAAGACCTGGAAACCGCCCGAGTCGGTGAGAATAGGACGCTCCCACCCGTTGAATTTATGCAGACCTCCGGCCTTGCGGATTATATCCATGCCCGGTCGGAGGTAAAGATGATAGGTGTTGCCCAGTATAATCTGAGCCTTTATATCGTCGCGCAACTCATGCATATGCACACCTTTCACCGAGCCCACCGTACCGACGGGCATGAAAATAGGTGTGGCTATGTCGCCGTGGTCGGTGCTGATAAGGCCGGCCCGGGCTGCACAGTCGCTGCAAGTATGCTGGAATGTGAATTTCATCTGAATACATTATATCTTGCAAAATTACGAATTTTTTCGACAATGCGGTCGCCCGACGTGGCAAAATGGAGAAAATGGAGATAGACAGGTCATAAAAAAACTGCGTCGCACATCAGCGGCGCAGTTTTTTGTATCGTAAGCGGGGGTGAAGTTACTGTTCGGGGTCGAGAATGAGCACGCTGTAGTTGCCCTGACTCAGGAACTTCTTCATGAAGGCTTCTACTTCGGCATCTGTAACCTCTGGAATTGTTTTTTCTGTGCTGAGGAAGGTGTTGACGCCGTTCATGGACGTTGCGGCAATGGCGCTTGCCCATGTCTGGTTCTTTTCGAGGCTTTCGGCGATGTCTTTCTGCATGAACTCGGTTGCAGGCTTGATTTCTTCATCGGAGATATCGCTCTGCGAAGCGAAGATGATGTCGTGGATAGCCTGGAGTACGTCGTTCTTCATTTCCGGTTTCATGGGGAATGCGATTTCGAGCATGGTGTTCTGTTCGCTGGTACGCTGGAGGGCCACCGATGCGCCGATTGAGTATGTTGCACCCATTTCCTCACGGATTTTGTTGAGGAGGCGTTTGCTCAGCACCTGCTCGGCTGCTTCGGCAAGGAGCTTGTTCTTTGTGGTATAGGGCATTTTGCCGTACACACAGATGAGAGCCCATGTCTGGGGTGTTTCCATTTTGGTAGTCTCGCTTGCCTGGGGAGCCTTTGAGGGAAGTTCGAAGGCGGGATTCTTTACGTATTCCGTCGTGGCCTTCTTGGGGTCGGCGGGGAGTGTGGCGATGTACTGCTCCATCAGGGGAACAAAAGTAGCGGTGTCGATGTCGCCCACAAAGATAAATGTGTAGTCGGCGGCATTGGCGGTCATGTCCTTCACGATGCTGTTGATAGTGGCGAGGTCGGCATTCTTCACGTCGTCGACGGTAAGAACCTGACGCATGGGAGAGGTGAAGAGCTTGCCCGTGATAAGCTTCTGGAAGGTGAACATGGGGTTGCTCTCCTGGTTGGCGAGGCTTGCGATGTGTGCGGCTTGCTTTGAGGCGAAGTCATCAGCCTTGATGTTGAAACCGGTGAAGTAGGCGTAAATCATCTCCATTGCAGTGGGGAGGTCTTTGGCAGTAGTGTTGCCTTCGAACTCTCGTGTATAGCCGCCTGCCGAGAATGAGATTTCGGCCTGCTTGCCCTGCATGTATTTCTGCAGGTCGGTAGTGTTGTAGTCGTAGAGGCCCAGTGCGGTGCCAGATGCGACCGGAAGATATTTTACCGACGAGGCTATGTCGTTGCTCAGTGTCGAGATGCCTTTGCCTTTGGCGATAATGTCGAACACGATTTCGTTGGTCTTGAAGTCGGTTTTCTTGACAATCACCTTCACACCGTTGCTGAGGGTGTACTCGGTGGCGCCCCATTCTTTGTTTTCTGCAGTCCGGGCGATTTTGCCGGGAGCGGGAAGTGAGGGAATGAGCGGGTCTTCGCGCATTGTGTCTTTGTAGGGCTCGAGAGTCTCTGCGTCCACTTTCTCGATGGCGGCTGCGAAGTCCTGGCCGGTGGGCACCGGGTAGTTCTCGTTGTCGGGGAAAAGTCCGAGGAGCACGCGGTTGTCTTCGGTAATCATCTGAGGCAGTACCTGATTGATGGCATCGACAGGAACGCCCTGAGCAAGCTGCTCGTACATCTGTTTTTCAAAATCGATGCCCGGAGCGGGGAGGTTCTGTGTGAACAGACGCGCATATTCGCGTGAGTATGAATCGTTCTCGCGGTTGTTGCGGCTCTGGTAGAGCTTGTCAATCTGAGAGAGGAATTCGGCTTTTGCACGCTCATATTCGCCGACGGTGAAACCGCCGCGTACGGCACGGAGGAGTTCTCGGTAGGCCTGAGTGAAGGCAGGCACTGCATCGGTGTCTTTGGGAGATACGGAGAGGTCGAGAGCGCCTTTGGTGTCTGATATGAAATATGAACCGACGTTTACACTTGCCGATGCGAATTCGGTCTCTGGATTGTTGGCGATTTCGCTCAGGCGGTTGTTGAGCATTATGTCAATCATCTTGGAGATGTAGTCGGCAGGATAATACATCTGTGTATTGCGGTACTCGCGCGGGAGCCAGAGGGCATCGGTCTTGAACATCATGTCGACGCTCGGCGATGTGATTTCCTTGTCTTTGCCGATTGCATAGATTGTGCCGGGAGTGTCCTCAACCTCGAAGTATACACGCTCTGCAGGATTCTCGGGCATCTTGATAGGTGAGAAGATTTCTACGATTTTCTTCTGTATGTATGCCGGGTCGATATCGCCTACAACGATGATGGCCTGATTGTCGGGACGATACCATTTGTGATAATAATCCACAAGAGTCTGAGGGGGGAAGTTGTCGACAACTTCCATAATGCCGATAGGAAGGCGCTTGCCGTATACGTTGTCGGGATAAATCACGGGAAGAAGTTGCTCGAGCACACGCATCTGGCCCGACATCGAGCGGCGCCACTCTTCGTGAATCACACCGCGCTCGGCATCGATTTCCTTAGGGTCGAGTGTGAGGGCCGATGCCCAGTCGTGAAGGATGAGAAGGCATGTGTCCTGCACGCCTGCACGGGCTACGGGTACGTTGCTGATGTTGTATACGGTCTCGTCAATAGAGGTGTAGGCATTGAGGTTGTAGCCGAATTTGATGCCGTTTGCCTCGCACCAGTTGATGATTCCTTTGCCAGGGAAATTGTCGGTGCCGTTGAAGCACATGTGCTCCAGGAAGTGGGCGAGGCCGCGCTGGTTTTCCTCTTCGAGTGCCGAGCCTACTTTCTGTGCGATATAGAAGTCGGCCTGACCTTTGGGTGTCTCGTTATGGCGTATGAAGTAAGACAAGCCGTTTTCAAGGACTCCGGCGACAACAGCTGTATCGGCCGGTAGTGGCGGAATCTGCTGAGGCATCTGGGCCCTTGCGCTTCCGATTGCGGTAACTGCCACGAAAATGGCAACAAGACCGCGAAGAATCTGTTTTTTCATTCTTTATGTATTGTTGGTTTCAGTTGTTTCTGACTATTTGACGCAAAATTAACTTTTTTCTTACGAAACTTGCGTTAAAATATGTTTAAGGGTTTGAGTAACGGCCGAAAAGCAGTTACTTTGCATATTGATTGCGACATAATTGTACGAAAGACAGTAAAAACCAACGGTTATGGCGCCTGCATCAAATATTTGTACACTCTTTCATCCAAATGCCAGTTCTATGAATAAAATTCTACGCATCGTACTGCCGGCTGTGCTGTTTATGGGGCTGCCCGTACAAGCAGCCGAACTTACTCCTGAAGCCGCTCTGAGCCGTGCGCTCTCTTCAAACGAAGGCCTTCACCGCGCCCCTTCCATGAAGGCCCGTAACTATAAGCTTGCTTATTCTGAAGGCCGCGAGGTCTATCTCTTTACTGCGGAAAACTCCGGTGGCTATCTTGCCGTGTCGGGCGATGATATCGCGCCGGCTGTGCTCGGATACGCCGACAGCGGACAATTCGATGCCGACAATATGGCTCCGGCCATGAAATGGTGGCTTGAAGGATATGCAAGGCAGATTGAAGCCGCAAAGACCCAGGGTGTGCGTCCCTCGTTCCGCAAGGCCGCTGCCGACCGCAAGGCCATCGAGCCCCTGGTGAAGACCCTCTGGGACCAGGGCGCGCCCTACAATAACTATTGTCCGAAAGTGAACGGCAGGACATCAGTAACCGGCTGTGCCGCCACTGCTCTGGCTCAAATCATGAATTATCATCAGTGGCCTGTGAAGGGCCAGTCGAGCATAACCTATCTCAATCAGGCAAGCAACCGCAACATATCGGTCAATTTCTCGTCGATTACTTTCGACTGGGCCAATATGCTCGAAGATTATTCGGCCGGTACGCCGTCAACGGCTCAGAAGGAGGCTGTTGCAACGCTTATGTACGCGGCAGGCGCCTCAATCAAAATGCAATATACCCCCGATATGAGCAGCGCTTCGGCTTTTGATGTGCCGGCGGCTCTTATAAATTATTTCAACTATGACAAGGCCGTCAGATATCTCGAACGTGAATATTATGGTATCTCAGAGTGGGAAGATGTAGTATATGCCCAGCTTGCCGACAATATGCCCGTACTTTATGCCGGTCAAAGCGATGAGGGTGGTCACGCTTTTGTCTGCGACGGATATAATACCGACGGCTATTTCCATATCAACTGGGGATGGAGCGGTGTCAGCGACGGCTACTTCCTCCTCACGGCTCTCGACCCCGATGTGCAGGGAATCGGCGGCACTGTGTCGGGTTATAATTACGACCAGTCAATCATCGCTGGTATCCGCAGGCCGCAGGAAGGCTCGGAGGTCTATTGCCAGATGCTCGTCGACGGCAATTTCTCAATCAAGAACAGCCAGATAAGCCTCGGTGCCACTCTGCAGGTAAATACTAAGATGTATAACTTCTCGGCTGTGAAGATGTCAGTGCGTCCCGGCATCAAGATAGTGGGAGCGGATGGCGAGACTTGGTATGGGGCAGCGCCTGTTGAGGATGAATTGTCGCCTTTAGCCGGTTACACCACTTTCTATGTTACGCTTCCATCTGCACTTCCTGAGGGCAGCTATACCGTATATCCCGCTTATCAGTATCTTGGCGAATGGTATGATGCTCCTGTAGCAGTATCCGTCATACAGAGCTATTCCATGACAGTTGAAGGCTCTATGGCCTATTTCGCTGCGGGAGAGTCGGCTTCACTCACCGTGAGCGACTTCGAAGTGCTTACTCCCATTTACTGGGGCAGTCTCTGCAAGATGTCGGCAAAATTCGCCAACAATAGCGAGCGCGAATACATAGGCTCTGTTTGCCCAGCCCTTGAGACGGCTTCGGGAACTGTCATTGCTCTTGCCGATAGCAAAAGCATCGATTTGCTTGCAGGCGAATCTCTTGACTGGAAGTTTACGGGTCGTTTCGACCGTTATAACACCAGCCTCGGAGGTACACCTCCTGCAGGCGACTATATGCTGTATCTGATAAAACCTGATACTTACGAGCATCTTTCGGAGGGTATTCCCGTAAAACTTCAGATTACATCCGGAAGCCCGAAAATTTCGATTACAGATTTTGAAGTCGTAGGCGACCCGGACAATGTCGACCCGCTTAATATTCAGTTCGAGGCTAATGTAACTTGCGAGTCGGGCTATTTTGCCGATGAACTCGTTGTGGCACTGTTCCCCGAGAATCAGTATCAGTCTGTGGCTGTCATTGATTCAGACCCCATATTTGTAAGTGCGGGTGAATCCGTAGCAATGACAGCTAAGGGCAATGTGCCTTCGCTTGAACGCGGCAAGGTTTACGGCGCCTCGATATTCTACGGCAATACACAAGTATATAACGGCATGATTGTATTCACTGTCGGCCAACAGTCGGGTATAGAATCGGTAGAAGCCGTAAGCCATAATGCCGTGTTCCCAACACTTACCGACGGTCCTGTGGAGGTACGTTGTGATGATGTTAAGTCGGTTCGTGTATACAATATCGCCGGTTCGGCAGTATACAGCGCCGAGGGCGATGTACGCAGCATCAATATGACATCGTATCCTTCGGGCGTTTACATTGTCGAAATTACTTGCGGTGCCGACCGCCGCATTGTCAGCCGCGTCATCCGCCGCTGAAGCACAGATTAGAAATAACATCAAGGGGCAAGAATTTTCTTGCCCCTATTTATTATAAATCAACGTATAGCGTTGACCTTTATGTACGGACGTGCCAAAGGCAAGAACCTCCGGAATATCGTTCAACTCTATCGCGCCTGCTATTCCGTTCATGGGTGATTTTCCCGATTATTTCAGAATTGGTGCATGGCCTTCGACACAGGCTTATAACTGGCTTAAAAACCAGGCCGGACTTACCGAAGCTGACATGTATGATTTTCTCTCTTATTTTGATACCAAGAATATGGCAGAGCATGTGAAATCTCATGTCATAACGGCAGTTGGCTTACAGGACGAGACTTGTCCGCCGCACACCAATATGGCACCTTTCAACGTGGTGTCAAAAAATGGAAAATATGACACGGAACTAAAAGTGAATCAGTCTCTCAGCCATGCCACACATCCCGAATGGAATAATGAAATAAACGCGTTCTTCGCCAAACACCGTAAGACAACAACCTCGGCAGTAGGCTCCTTTATCCCTGAGACGGGTGTATCTGTCAGGACTGAAGGTCTCTCAGTCATAATTGAAGGTACATTGAATGGAGTGGTAAATATATATGGTGCAGACGGAAGAATGACTTACCGTGGTATGTCACACAGGATATTGCTCCCGATTCATGGCCTGTATATTATGAATGTGTCTGGCGCTATATATAAATTCTCGCTCTGACAGTTATCTTCGGAACTGAAAACAGGAGACTTCTTTATGGAGTCTCCTGTTTTTCTATTGTCGTTAAAAAACATAACTCGGTTCTGAGCGTTGTAAAAGTATGATGACTTCGGATAAAAAGAAACGACTTGTGATAATCGGAGGTGGTTTCGGCGGCCTCAGCCTTGCCAAGAAAATTGACAAGAATATGTGGGATGTGACCGTGGTCGACCGTCACAACTATCACAGCTTCCCGCCTCTTTTCTATCAGGTGGCGGCATCGGGCCTCGAGCCATCGAATATTTCTTTTCCTTTTCGCCGTGAAATGCTTTCGAAAGCCTGCCGAGGATGTTCGTTCCATTACGGAGAAGTAAAGAGTATCGATGTGTCGCGACGCGAAGTGCATACTCGCTATGAGACACTGCCATACGATGCCCTTGTGCTTGCATCGGGCACTACCAACAATTTTTTTGGTATGCCCGATTTGCAGAAATATGTGCTTACGCTGAAATCGACCCCCGAGGCAATAAGGTGCCGCAATGAAATTATCGACCGTCTTGAACGGGCCGCTGTGTGCGGCGATGAGCATAAACGCCGTCAGCTGCTTACCTTTGTTGTTGTCGGAGGAGGCCCTGCCGGAGTTGAAATCGCCGGTGCGCTCGGAGAGGTGAAGCGTTATGTTGTGAAGCGCGAATACCCTTCAATCTCACACGACGATATGAAAGTTGTGTTGGTCGAAGGCAGCGACGCTCTGCTCCGCGCAATGGGGCCGGCTTCGTCGGCCGACGCTCTGCGGGGGCTGGAGCAGCTGTGCGTGGATGTTCGGCTTGGAACAACGATGAAAAGCTACGACGGACATGTCATTGCATTCTCCGACGGTTCGTCACTGGAGACATCTGCTGTAATATGGACTGCCGGTGTCGTAGGTGAGTATATAGGTATCGAAGGAACGGACCTGAAGCCCGGACCGGGGGGACGTTTTGCTGTCGACGAATATAACCGTGTCAATGGCCTGGACGATGTGTATGCCATTGGTGATATAGCGCTTATGACTTCCGACAGGTATCCTCGCGGACATCCTCAGGTGGCTCAGGTAGCAATACAGATGGGCCGTAAACTGGCGCATAACCTTAGTCGTCCGGAAAACCGTAGTCCTTTTGTGTATCATGACAAGGGCAGTATGGCCACTATAGGACGCAATCGTGCCGTTGTCGATATGGGCAAGGTTCATCTGAGCGGCTTCGTAGCATGGATGACATGGTTGTTTGTACATCTGATAAGTCTGCTTGGCTTCCGTAACCGCACAATTGTGTTTATCAACTGGATGTGGAGCTATTTCAATTATTCGGCAGGCCTGCGTCTGCTTTTCCGACCTGGCCGCTATCCCGAACGCAAATATTGGAGTGAATGAAAAAAGATGATTTCATGGCGGTTTTCCGCTCGTCCTTTCCCGACGGGGAGACTTGGCGCAACTGGTTCTTTGCCACAGAACCTGTAAAAGATGAAAACATATATCTGAGTTATGACGGAACCAGGGCCGCTTCGGCTCTTCTTATGCAGCCGTACAGGTTCTTGTACGAGGATACTGTGCTTGACACGGGATACATAAGTTGTGTGGCAACGCTGCCCGAGAGCCGTTCGAAAGGTCTCTCGCGTGCAAATCTGTGCAATGCGCTTCGGGATGCCCGTGCGAAAGGCTATTCCATGACCGAACTGATTCCTGCCGAGGACCATCTGTATTATTTCTATTCGCGTGAAGGCTTTGCCACTGTATTTTATGTCGACCGAGAACGATATACATCGCTCCACAGCTTCCCCGAAGGCAGGGGGACGCTCGTTGAGCCGTGTTATACTCTTTTTCATGACCTTGAAGCTGATGCCGGATGCGGCATCATGCACTCGGAGGAGGATTATGCACGTGTGCTCGAGGATATGCGGCTTGACGGAGGGGATATTGTGCTTGCCGCCACAGATGAGGACGGTCACAGCGCAATGCTTTTTGCTACGGATACTACCGCTGGCGAAGTGCTTGTAAAGTGTCTGATAGGTAAGTCCAAGTATGCGCGACGCACGCTTCTATGCGAATTGCGCCGTCGTGTCGGAGAGCGTGTCATTACTGTTTTGCGGCCGCCGGTGTCGGGCGACAAGGCTCTGATGCAGCCCTACGGAATGATGCGTATTGTGAATCCGGAAATTATCCTCGGTGTTCTTGCCGCCCGGCATCAGTCATTGCATATGAACATTCGCCTCACCGACCCTCTGCTGGAGGAAAACAGCGGCTTGTATGAGATTGCCGGAGGATGGTGTATGAAGAAGGACTCCGCTGTCACAGTAGCTAAAATCGACCTCGAAATATCTGTTGACACTCTCGCCGCTATCGTTTTCGGCAGCCATGAGATGGGCGAAATTTTTAATATTCCATCACGACGTCCGTATATGGCGCTTATGCTCGATTGATAGATGATATAAAAAGAAAGTGCGCAGCTTCACAGTCACGCACCTCGCTCATAACCAAAATTCAAGTATATTGTGTGTCTAACAAAATGTTGTCGTCCGTGGAGAGGGGCCTCTTGACAAGGAGAATGCCTCTCTGTTTCAGGATGTAAAATTAGTTATAATTTCTGAATCAGACAGTTGAAAATTATCTAATAAATCCTAAAAAATGCTATCGGCGGGCGATGCTTTAAGTTAGAACTTATTGTTTCTCGTTTTCAGAGCCCATTTCTTCCTGGACCTGTGCAGCGAGGTCGGGGTCAATCATGATTCGGCCGCAGTATTCGCAGACAATGAGCTTTTTATGGCTCTTGATTTCGATTTGTTTTTGCGGGGGAATACGGTTGAAGCAACCGCCGCAGGCGTTACGGTCGACAATAACGATGCCGAGGCCGTTGTGTACTTTGTCGCGGATGCGCTTGAATGCTGTGAGAGTGCGCTCGTCGATTGCAGGCTCGAGGGCTTTTGCTCGGCCGAGAAGATTCTCTTCTTCGGTGCGTGTCTCGCTGACGAGGTTGTCGAGGTCGGCCTTCTTCTCTTCGAGGAGCTTGCTCTGGTCGTCAATCGAGGTCTTGATGTTTTCGATTTCGGCGTTGAGGTTATCAATCTGGCGCTCGTAGTCACCGATATTTTTTTCGCTGAGCTGGATTTCGAGCGTCTCGTATTCTATTTCCTTTGTGAGATTGTCGAACTCGTGGTTGTTTCGTACGTTGTCGAGCTGCTGTTTGTAGCGGTCGATAAGGAGTTTCTTGTTCTCGATTTTATTGATTTCATCGAGGCGACGGGCCTGACAATTGTCGATTTCACCCTGAAAACGCTCGATGCGGGAAACGAGACCTTTGATTGTGTCGGAGAGGTCTTTCACTTCCTGGGGGAGCTCACCGCGGATGGCGCGGATGCGGCGTATGTCGGAGTGGATGAGCTGGAGCTTGTAGAGGGTTTTAAGACGCTCTTCTACAGAGAGATTTTCGTTTTTGTGTTCTGTTGTCATATCTGAGTTACAGGTATTTTACCGGATTGTGTTCAGTCTCCGAGTAATCGACTGCAAAATTAGCAAATTTATTTTTAATAACGCTATAAAAGATTCGTTTTGCGCACGATTCGCTCTCAAAATGGCCTATGTCGAAGACAGCCATCGGCGATAATGCGTTTTCGGCGAAATCGTGATACCGGATGTCGGCGCTGATGTAGAGCTGTGCGCCTGCTGCGGCAGCGGAAGGAATAAATTCGCCTCCGGCACCGCCGCAAAGTGCAATGCGGCGTATTCGTGAGTCCGGCTCAAATATCCCGCCGGCTTTTACGCAAGGCACATTGAATTCCTTCTTTACTTTAGCAAGAAGTTCGGCGCCGGTATGCGGAGTGTCGAATTCGGCCACCACGCCCAGACCGGTAGTTACGTCATCGTTGCGAAGTGCGGAAATCTCGAAGGTGAGCGATGCCGATGCGGGGAGTGTGGTCAGGGCTTCTCTGACCTTACGACAGGCGGCCGTTCCTAAGACCGCCGAGATGCGGCATACGGAAGTTGTATCGATGTTCATGGTGATGCCGTCGCTTTCGGCGTTTGCCGAGGATTCTGCAACAGCCGAGACGCAGCATTTCTGTGCGCCGTTGTCGAGCATGACGAGCTGCACATCGTCGGCTGCCTGTGAAGGACATACAACCGACAGACGGAGCAGTTCTGCGGGCGCGGGGGCAAGAGCGCGGACTACGCGTGCGCCAAGCATCCGTGCCATTTCGTACGATACGCCGCCACGAGTGCTGTCGAGGGCAGTGTGGCTCGAATAGACGGCGACACCTGAGCGTATGGCGGCCGCAACGGCGCATTCGGCCACGGTGCTGCCGGTGATGTGCTTCAGCCCCTTGAAAATGAGGGGATGATGCGAAATCACCAGATTCCGGCCACGTCGCACGGCTTCGGTGATAATGTCTTCGGTGACGTCGACGCAAAGTAGCGCGCCGGTGACTTCACCGTCGGCCTCGGCCGGAAGTCCGACCTGCAGCCCGGAGTTGTCCCAGCTCTCCTGAAGGGAAAGCGGGGCATACTCCTCAAGTGCTGCTGTTATGAAGCTTAGTTTCATTTAGTTTCGGGAAGAACGACTTCGAGGTTAAGCTCGTCGAGCTGCTTCTGGTCGAGAGGTGCGGGTGCGTCGAGCATCACGTCGCGTCCGCTGTTGTTCTTTGGGAAAGCGATGCAGTCGCGGATGCTGTCGAGCCCTGCGAAGAGGCTTACCCAGCGGTCGA
>CAJUKF010000046.1 GCA_910587355.1 uncultured Muribaculaceae bacterium | reverse complement strand
ACTAAAAGGACCGACTCCTGCAAATGGAATCGGCCCTTTCTTTCTATTGCCTCCTAAAGTTTAGCGGACAGTAATATTTTCGATTATCTCTTTGCCTCCCGGAGTGTTTTCCCATAGTAGTTCTGAGAAATATACTAAGTTTGTATCTTTATCGAGTATCATAGTTATCGGTTTTGTTTGCAAAATTATCATCGGATTGTCCCAGTTTATGGTACACTCGAAGAAATAATTGTTATCTTTGCGACGAGAAATGTTTTCAACGAATGTGCGAGCACTTCGAGATTCCATCGTAAATCTATATACACCATGCGCCATAAGGAACTATTCAAAACATATGTCTGGCTCATTGAAACAATACATCGTCAAGGACCGTTAAGCCTTGAAGAGATTGGCAATCTATGGCTTAGTTCTTCGTTGTCTGAGGGACAATCATTGCCCCGTACCTCCTTTAATCGTCATCGGGAAGAGATTGAGGATTTATTCGGCATTAAGATTGTCTGTGATCGGAGCATTGGATGGAAATACAGCATTGAGAACGCTGATAATCTGGATAAGCCGTCGGTGGAAAATTGGATGGCAAATACAATTTCTCTAAATAATATCATAGCAGAGAACCGCTCGGTTAGCGACCGGATCCTGCTTGAAAACATTCCATCAGAAGGGGTAAATCTACAACGAGTCATTGAAGCGATGAAAATCTCCAAGATGATTGAATTTGACTATCTTAAATATCATTCCACCGAGACAAAGCGCTATCTTGTTGAGCCATACTGCGTAAAGCTATATCACCGCCGCTGGTATATGCTTGCCAGCTACCCCAACATCCCCAGGGAGTTCCGGGTCTTTGCCTTTGATCGAATTGTCGATACTACAATATCAACCAAGAAATTCAAGATTGATAAGGATTTTGATGCCGCTTCTTATTTCAACGAATGCTTCGGAGTTGCTCCGAACTTTGATATCCCACTCCAAAAGGTGGTTTTAAGAGCGTATGATACCGAGCAGTATTATATGCGGAATCTTCCGGTACATCCTACCCAAAGGCTGATAGCGGAAGGTTACGGGTATTGCGATTACGAAGTTACGTTACGCCCTACCGAGGACTTTCTTGGCTATCTTCTTTCCAGAGCGCATTGGGTTGAAATTATATCTCCACAAGAGGTTAGAGACCATATCAACAGAATGGTAGACAACATTAAAAATCGCTATAAATAGGGAATTATCGCACGGGAGGCTGACCTCGTTGTCTTTAAAGAAATCATTGATAGCTTTCATCTGCAGAGTCTTTTCCGACTGCAGAATTATGAAGAATCACGACCATAATTTGGCTCTATCTCATATTCGTTTGGTTTGGGCTTTATATATGCCCGACTAAACCTAAACCCATATATAGGGCTGGGCAAAAGAAAAGCCAAACACCGGAAAAGTCCACCGGACCAAAGAAAGATACCCCCTTATTATTTTCTTTTCCTCAGCTATGGGTTGAACACAGAATTTGAACACAGAAGCATGAACACAGAGGGCTGCCATTGGCGGTTGAAACGAGTTGGCGCGGAGTTGTGTTCAGATTTGTGTTCAAGGCAAAAGAAAAAGCAGCTACGATTTGATTCGTAACTACTTGATTTCTAAGAGGTGGTCCCACTTGGGCTTGAACCAAGGACTCCCTGATTATGAGTCAGGTGCTCTGACCAACTGAGCTATAGGACCTGCAAATGTTGGTTTGCGACTGCAAAGGTATGGGTTTTATTTGGTTTACGCAATAGGCGGAGGCGTTTTTTTTAATTTTTTTGATGAAAAAAAGCGCCGGGAAGGCGCTTTGATAGGGTTGTGTACAGTGTCAGTTGATAATGACGGGTATGCCGAGTGGTGTGGGAAATGTGGCACGGGCCAACTGACGGAGCCTCTCGATTGTCGCACGTCGGGGAGCCATTGTGTGATGTCCAGGTTTCGATGAGGCTGAAAGGTGAGTAGAGGTTTTTTCCATAGGCATTGACGCTTGGTTAATTGTGGGGTTTGTCTTTAAAACGTGCGCGTGTGGCGGTTTATTGTGTGCGAAAGTGAAAGATTGTGAAAATGTTACATTTTTCTTTGGAGTGAAATGGCCGGGATATTACGGGTGAGTGTCGGGCACCTATTTTGTAGCGATGTATTTTTTCGTTACCTTTGCGGTTTCAAAACCATTACCGACATGACAATAACACTTTTGACACTGTTGCTTGCGGCAGCCGGATTTGTGTGGGGCCGTATACGTGCCGATGTGGTGGCACTGATTGCGTTGCTCATACTCTCGCTGTCGGGAGTTCTTACGGTAGGCGAGGCCTTATCGGGTTTCTCGAATCCTATAGTGATAATGATGACGTGCCTGTTTGTAGTCGGGGGCGGTATTTTCAAGACGGGTCTCGCCAAGAAAATCGGTTCGGGCATTCTGCGCATGGCCGGCGACAATGAGACGCGGCTGTTTGTGCTTGTGATTGCGGGTACGGCGCTGATTGGTGCATTCGTGAGCAATACGGGTACGGTGGCGCTTATGATGCCTATTGTGGTGAGCATGGCCGCACAAGGGAGCATCAACTCGCGGAGGCTGCTTATGCCGCTGGCGTTTGCGAGCAGTATGGGCGGTATGCTGACCCTGATTGGTACTCCGCCGAACCTTGTGATATCGGAGGTATGGGAGGAGGCCGGCAACGGACCGCTGTCGTTCTTCTCTTTCATGCCGGCAGGCCTGATTTGTCTTGTTGCGGGGACGCTGCTGCTGATGATTCTGAGCCGTCTTTTTCTGAGTTCACGGCAGAAGGGAGGCGCAGGCCGTGCGTCGGGCAAGTCGCTGGCCGATTTGGTGGCAGAGTATGATTTGAATTCATCGCTGCGGAGGATAGATGTGGCACCGCAATGCGGCGTGGTGGGGAAAAGTCTTGTGGAACTGAATCTCCGCGGCCGTTACGGAGTGGATGTGCTCGAGGTGCGCCGCGGCGAGAAGTCGGGCCATATACTGCGAAAAATCACCAACAGCACGCCAGACCCGACGGCACCTCTGGAGGCCGGGGAGACGCTGTATGTGCGCGGCGATGATGAAAAGCTGCGCCAGCTCTGCAAAGACTTCGGGCTGCGGATGAGCGAAGATGACACCCGTCTTAAATTCTATGACATAGGTATTGCGGAGATAATTCCGATGCCGCATTCGTCGATTATCGGGAAGACCGTGGCGCAGCTTGATTTCCGCAACCGTTTCGGCGTGAATGTGATAGGTATACGGCGACAGAATGACGTGCGGACCGTTTCGGTGGGCAATGAGACCCTTCAGCCGGGTGACGTGATGCTTGTTCAGGGGCCGTGGAAGGCGATTGGCGCTCTTTCGGCAAAGACACGCGACTGGGTGGTGCTGGGTCAGCCGCTGACACAGGCTTCGGACGTTACACTCGACTACCGTGCTCCCGTGGCTGCCCTGATTATGGCCGCAATGGTTGTGGCTCTTATATTCGATATAGTTCCTCCGGTGATATCGGTGATGACAGCCTCGGTGCTTATGCTGCTGTGCGGCTGTTTCAGGAGCGTCGAGGAGGCTTACCGCACCATAAACTGGGAAAGCGTTGTGCTGATTGCGGCCATGATGCCGATGTCGTTCGCGCTTGAGAAGACCGGGGTGTCGGCTATGGTGGCGTCGGGCCTGGCATCGAGTCTGGGCTCGCTTGGTCCGGTGGCGATACTGGCCGGAATCTATGTCACTACGTCGGTGATGACGCTTTTCATAAGCAACACCGCCACGGCCGTGCTTATGGCACCGATTGCGCTTGGCACTGCGACGAGTCTCGGACTGAATCCGCTGCCGTTCCTTTTTGCAGTGACCTACGCCGCGAGTCTCTGTTTCGCCTCGCCGTTCTCGACACCGCCTAACGCTCTCGTAATGCCTGCGGGTCAATATACGACTCTGGATTATCTCAAGGTGGGCCTGCCACTGCAGCTGCTGCTCGGCGTGCTTATGGTGTTTGTGCTTCCTCTGATATTCCCGTTCTAAATAAGGATACATAATAAAAACGGAGGGCCGCGGCGTGCTGCTCTCCGTTTTTTATTCCGTCATTTGACTTGGGGCCGGATTTTGTGCCGTTTCCTGCGTCCGGCGAAATATTCGTTGTAGGCTATGCCTGCAATAATCAGTACAAGGCCGGTGTAGGTGGTGGCTACTATCGGTTCTCCTAAAATCATGGATATGAAGAAGAGCGATAGGAATGGAGCCAGATAGCACATCTGATTGATGAGTGCCGGATTGGTGGTCATTCGTATGGCCATGCCGAAGCAGAGGAAGGGTATGCCCATTTCGAACAGGCCGATGTACATGCCCGACAGAATGCCCGAAGCGCTGAAGCTGAGCGACTGCAAGACGGGGATGCCCCATATTTCGTCCGTGCCTGCCGGAGCGAGTAATGAAGCGGCTCCGACACCGATAAGGAGATATATCGTGCCGAATAAAAATCCGATGAATAGACTCACGTCTTCGTCGGCCTTGTCTTTAAGGCGGTCATTCATCATCCAGTAGATGCCCCAAAGGAGCGCGCTCAGAAGGGCCCACACGATGCCGAGCACCGATATGGAGCCGTTAATGGCGTTTCCGCCGTATGAAATGAGCGTGAGACCGCCGAGCGAAATCGCCATGCCGATGTATTTGCGCGGCTGTATGGGCACGCCTGTGAATACGGCGAGCAACACAAGGAGCAGAATCGGCCATATGTAGTTGATTGGCTGTGCGATTTGCGCCGGGAGCAGTGCATAGGCCCTGAACAGGGTGAGATAATATATGACAGGATTGACGAGACCGAGCAGAGCGAACGACAGCCATGTGCGCGGAGAGAGCAAACCCAGGGAGCGCCATTTGCCGCGCACTGTGAGCCAGACGGCGA
Source organism: uncultured Muribaculaceae bacterium (assembly GCA_910587355.1). Taxonomy (GTDB): domain Bacteria; phylum Bacteroidota; class Bacteroidia; order Bacteroidales; family Muribaculaceae; genus CAG-873. Next base: position 16,637 of record CAJUKF010000046.1, on the reverse strand, counting down.
AGACACCGAGGGCGGTGAGAGCCGCTATGAGCACCATTTCGTAGACGGTGAGTTCGCGCTGTGCAATTTTGAAAGATGTGGCCACCGTCGACCAGCTGAGAACTGCGACGGAGGCCAGTGTGATGGATTTGTGCGGAGACGACATATTTTGCTGAACGACTTAGCGGAGAGCTTCGACTTCTTCTGTTGTGAGGGGGATTTTTTTGCCGAGACGGCGTGCGCCGTCGGCTGTGATGAGGTAATCTTCTTCGTTACGGATACCTCCGAAGTGACGCCATTTTTCGAGTTCGTCGTAGTTGATGAAATCGGCGAAGCGCTTTTCGGCCTTCCACATGTCGATGAGTTCGGGTATGAAGTACACTCCGGGTTCGATGGTGAGCACGAATCCTTCTTCAAGAGGGCGTCCGAGGCGGAGCGACTTGCGTCCGAACTGGGTGCTCTTGGGTTTGCCGGCGTAACCGACATATACCTCGCCGAGGTTCTCCATATCGTGCACGTCAAGGCCCATCATGTGGCCGAGGCCGCACTGGAAGAACATGGCGTGCGCGCCGGCTGCAACGGCTTCGGCTGTGTCGCCTTTGGTGATTCCGAGGGCCTTGAGGCGGTCGAAAATCACGCCTGACGCGAGGTCGTAGACTTCGGTGAACGGTATGCCCGGGCGGAGTGCTGCGACGGCTGCCTGGTGGGCGGCCACCTGAATGTCGTAGATTTCTTTCTGGCGCGGGGAGAACTTCTTGCCTGCACAGATTGTCGACGACATGTCGCCGGCATATCCCATGGGAGTCTCGGCGCCTGCGTCGACGAGGAGCATGCTGTCTTCCTTTATGAGGTTGAAATGGTCTTCGTTGTGAAGAGTCTCGCCGTGGATTGTGGCGATAGTGGGGAAGGACAGACGGCATCCGTTGGCGGCGGCCACGGCTTCGAGGCGGGCCACAACTTCGTACTCATATATTCCGGGACGGGTAGCGCGGATAGCCTCGATGTGCATGTCGGCCGTGACGTTGCATGCTTTTTCAATTTCAGCTATTTCTTCGGCGGTCTTGTGATTTCGCATATCCACAATGGCACGGATAAGGTCGAGCGAAGGCTGCTCGGCGCCGGGCCGGACACCGAGATAATTCAGCAGCTTGACCTGATTCTGACCGCGGTATGTGGGGAGGTAGTGTATCTGCTGTCCTTTTTTGCGGGCGTCGGCAAGGTAGGAAACGATGTCGTTGTAGGGACGGGTCTCGGCAATGCCTACCATTGATGCTTTTTCGCGGAGAGTGGGCTGTGTGCCGGTCCATACGATATCGTCGATAGTGAGTTCGTCGCCGAATATTATCTCAGCATCGTTGTCGATATCGATTATGGCGTTGAGGCCTGCGTATGCGAGACCGAAATAATAAAGAAACGAGGAATCCTGACGGAAAGGGTAGATGTTGGCGGCATAGTTCATGCCTACTTCGTCGTTGCCTAAAAATAGAATCAGGCCCGAGCCCACGCGGCGTTTGAGTTCTGCGCGCCGGCTGATGTAAGTTTCTTTGGAAAACATGATTTATATCTGTTTTTGGTTTTTACTGATTTATTGAAAGAGCCGCATACGGAACTGCGAGAGTGCGATAGCCGTTGCGACGGCCACGTTGAGGCTCTCGACCTTGTCGGTACCCGGATAAGCAGGAATCAGAAGGCGCCGGTTGACGGCGCGGGCAAGTGTGTCGCTGATGCCGCTGCCTTCGTTGCCCATGAGCAGGATGCCTGAAGATGGCAGGGCGGCAGTGTAGATGTTCTCGCCGTCGAGGAATGTGCCGCAGACAGCGACAGAGTCATCGAGCGTGTCGAGAAGCTTCTCCAAATCCGTATAGATTATTCTTGTGCGTGCGAGGCCTCCCATGGTTGCCTGCACGACTTTGGGATTGAAGCAGTCGACGGTGTCTTGCGACGCAATGATTGTGCGGACTCCCATCCAGTCGCATGTGCGGAGAATGGTGCCGAGGTTTCCGGGGTCCTGCACGCGGTCGAGCATGAGTACCAGATTTTCGCTGAAGTAACTTCTGTCGGGGACTGCGGCATCGTCCGGCAGCTCAAATGTGGCTATGACGGGAGGCGTAGACGTGAGACGTGTAAGCTCGCGGAGGTCGCGTGGTGCGACGGCTGTCACTTCCACGCCTGCCACTGTTGCCCCGTGCTCATTAATCCATTCGGCTGTGGCAAGTATGGTGCGCGGACGGAAGACGGCTGCGAGTTCGAGCACGCATTTTGTGCCTTCGGCAGGGAAAAGGCTCGTGCGCCGGCGCCATTTGGCTTCGTCGAGCGAGGCGAATTCCTTGCGGATACGGTTTGTGAGCTGAAAAGGAGTGTCGGAAGTCATATTTCGTATCCGGCTTCGGTGACTGTAACTTTATCTTCGGCCATTGTGGCGCCAATGGTTGTGAGAAGGTCGCCGACAATCGCACCGTTGATGCCCGTGCGCATGGCTTTGATTGTGGCCTCACGGCTGAGACGTTTGCGGCCTCCGGCAAAGCGGAGCTGTACGGAGGGATGCGCGAAACGGAAGAGGGCTACGGTGAGCAGTATTTCGTCTTCCTCAATCAGGGGCACATCGGCCAGCGGCGTGCCCGGAATAGGACAGAGTATATTTATAGGAATTGACACCGGACGCACTTTGCGCAGGGTTATGGCAAGTTCCATACGCTGGCGGCGCGTTTCTCCCATGCCGATGATTCCACCGGAGCATACCTCGAAACCGAGTTCATGCGCAATGGCTATTGTGGCGAACTTGTCTTCCACAGTGTGGGTGGTGCACAGCGAGGGGAAGAACGATGGCGCTGTCTCGAGGTTGCAGTGATAGCGGCGCACTCCTGCCTCGCGTAGCTGAAGCAGCTCTTCGCGTCCAAGCAGACCGAGCGACGCGCATGTGGATATGCGTCCGCGGCGGTTGATTTCCTTGATTTGACGGCAGAAACCGTCAAGAGATTGTCCTTTGGCAAGGCGCCCTGAGGTGACGAGAGAGAAGCGTCCCACGCCATGGTCGGCATTGGCATCGGCGAGCGCGAAGGTGTCTTCGTCGGAAGCGTGGTCGTAGACCTCGCAGCCTGTATCGTAGTGGGCCGACTGGGCACACCATTTGCAGTTTTCGGGGCAACGTCCCGAGCGTGCGTTGATTATGGAGCAGAAATCGAATTTACGCGGACAGAACCGCTCCGTTATTTTTGCGGCACCATCCATGAGGGCTTTGCGGCCCTCTTCGGAATCGATGTCGGCCAGAGCGTAGAGTGTCTCCTCGGAGAGTTCTTCTCCGGCAAGCACGCGCTCCAGGGCATCCGCTACAAGTGAAATATCCTGATTTTGCATTGTGTCTTACGTATCAGTAACCTTTGCGGTATTTGTCCTCGGCCTCGTCGCGGATTTCCTCGAGGATGCTGAGGTATGAATTATATCGCGACTGCGAGATGAACTGGTTGTCGAGGGCTTCGAGCACGGAACATCCCGGTTCGTGGGTATGGGTGCAGTTGCCGAAGCGGCAGTCGTGCGAATATTTAAAGATTTCGGGAAAATAGTGCCCCACGTCCTCGCTGCGGAAATCGAATACTCCGAAACCACGCACTCCAGGAGTGTCGATGAGTTCACCGCCGCCTGGCAGAGTGTACATCTCGGAGAATGTGGTTGTGTGCATGCCGGTGTCGTGAGATGCCGAGATTTCGGCGGTGCGCACATCCGCACCGGGAATAAGAGCATTGATTAGCGTCGATTTACCCACGCCCGAGTTGCCTGAAATCAGCGAAACCTTGTCTTTGAGGAACTCGGCCAGTTCGGTGAGTCCTTCGCCAGTGGCTGCAGAGACGGCTATTGCCGTGTAGCCTATGGAACGGTAGAGATAGAGTACGCCTTCGAGGAGTTCGCGGTCTTCGGGGTCGGTGAGGAGGTCGGTCTTATTGATGATGAGTGCAGCAGGGACATTATAAGCCTCGGCAGTGGCTAAGAACCGGTCGATGAAATTGAACGATGTCGCCGGATGCGCGAGAGTGGCGATGAGCACAGCGCAATCGATGTTTGCCGCGATTATATGGGCGGCTTTGGAGAGATTGCTTGCGCGTCGTATGATATAGTTGCGCCGGGGCTCCACGGCCTTTATGAAGGCCACACCGTCGGGGCCGGCATCACTGAGTGTAACATGGTCGCCCACCGCGACGGGGTTGGTGGTGCGTATGCCCTTGATGCGGAAGTTGCCCTTGGCGAGACACTTGATTTCAGTGCCGACGGGGGTACGCGCCACATAGTGGGCTCCGGTATTTCGTATTACGGTTGCCTTGGAATTCATGCCCCAAAATTAGCAAAAAAACGTCAACGCACCGTCTTTTCGCGCTTCCTAATTGTTGTATAGTTAGAAATATTAACAGAAACGACTATGAAAACGAAATATCTGCTCGCAGCTGTTGTTACGGCGGCTCTGTCGATGAGTTCGTGCGCGGACCTCGGATTCGGTGTCGATGTGGACAGCGGCGGTGTCGGCACATATTGGAATGACTATGGGCCATATGGCGGTCTCTGGGGTTCGCCTTACTGGAATTACGGTCCGGTTTATAACGGGCCACTCTATAACGGACCTCTTTACGGGCCTCCTCACCGGCCTCCGTTTATCGATACTAACCCCGGGCCTGTAATCAGGCCACCTCAGTCGCGTCCGCCACAGATTAATGTCAATCCGGGCATCAATACCGTGCCTACAACGGTAGGCGGTATCGCACGTCCGGGCAACGGCGGTCTGCCTTCGACCCCTGTACCCTCGACACCGGCACAGTCGTCGCCAGTGCCTGCGAATAACAACGCAAGGCGATAGAAAATACGATATATCAGCTATAAGCCGCCCTCGGAACATGCGTGTCCCGAGGGCGGCTTATCTATTATATGGTCACCACGATTGAAGAACCGGATTCTTTATTGGTAAAAATTGCTTGTTTTTTATTCGTCAGACATAAAAATCCCGTGTTTTTTGTACCTTTGCCCATAGACCTATCTGTAAAAACAATGAAAAGATTGTTGTTCTCCGTCGTGGCCATAATCTGTTCTCTGGCAGGTTATGCCCAATCGTATGATGAACGGATTGCCAATGCCATGAACAGCGGCGATTGGTTTGCTTTGGATTCCATATATAACGCGGCTCCGAAGGATTCGATAATGCCTTTTCTTGAAGTATATTCACGCGGGCTTATCGGTAACAGGCTAAACCGGCCCGATATTTCCATACCGGCATTTGAGGAACTTCTTCAGTCACATGCCGCGAGCCTTGACTTGTCGAATCTGCTCAACTCCGCAGTTATGCTCTCAATGGACTTGAGCAAGACGGGAGACAACGCCAAAGCGGCCTCCGTTCTGTCGTCGGTGCTTGATGCCACAAAACAGTATCTTGACAGTGCTGCCGTAGAGGGCATGCAGCGATATGTAGACCAATATAAGGCGCTGTCGGTTTATCGGCCTTATTCAATCTCGTTTTCAGGAGCAGAGGGGACTGTGCCCTTCGGAATAAAACAGGTAGGCAAACCCGAACGGGAAGCATTCCTCATGTATCTTGATGATTGCGGCATAAACGGCACGGATGCGGATATTGTTTTTGATACAGGCGCAGGAGTGAATATAATATCCGATTCTTTGGCCCGGGCTTATAATCTTATTCCGCTCGACGCCTACAACAATGTGATGGGCATAGGGCGCCGGAAAGCACACTATGCTATTGCCAAAGAGCTGAAACTCGGCAATATCGTTATTCGCGATGTTCCATTTCTTGTCGTGAATCTGACTCTTGATAACGAGGAAGCCAACAAATATATAGATTGTTTCAGTATTGTTGTCGGAAGCGAACTTATGCTTCAGCTTAAAGACATGACAGTCGATTTTACAGGGCGGAAAATCACCGTGCCCCCGACAGCACCTGAACGCAGCGGCACGCCTGCAAATATGTTTTTCTCTCCGCAGATGAACCTGCTTACAAAAGGCATCATCCATAATGATGCCATGCTTGTGTGCATAGATACTGGAGATGCTTCCTACGGGTCTTTAAACGGAGATTTTTTCAACAGGAACAAGGAATATATTTCGGCACATGCCCAACCCGATACAATCCGCACCGCAGGCATAGGCGGTGTAAAAATCACCGATGGCTATAGGTTGCCCGATGTCTGTGCGACAATTGGCGGAAGTACGGTGATTTTACCTCAGATTTTCGTAAGCCGCGGCCTGAATGCGGTTGCCACCGACTATGAATGCAATTTAGGGTTGAAATCACTTATGCAGTTTGGCAAAATACGGTTCAATTTGGTAGATTTTACCATTGAGACCGCACCGTCCGGAATATCGGTTGCTGTCGCAAACGGATATAAGCCTCCGGTGTTCAGGTTCATGCCCGATAAAAAGCCGACTTTATGGCATACTATAGGCCTTGTGGCTCTGTCGGTGGCAAATGGCCTCTGTAATGTCAATGCACCGGCAGCCCCGGATTTGTAATTTTACCACTCGAAGGCTACTGTGAGGCCAAGGGAGCTGAGTGTGGCCGACTCTTTGCTTGAGCCCCAGTAGTTGGAGGTGAGGAGTTTGTAGCAGAGGGCTATGTCGAATGCCTGTTTGCCGGATGTACCCACGGGTATGCGCAGGCCGACCGACGGCCTCAGATAGAAGTACTGCTGGTTGGTGAGGTAGCCGTTGTTTATACGAATCCAGTCGTCGCTGCAAAGGAATGAACAGCCGATGCGCAAATCGATAAAGAATCCGACAGAGTTACGCGTGACACCTTCGGCCAGAGTATTGACACCGCCGAATGTGAACCGGAAATCAGTGAAAAGAGGGAGCATGACCGCCGTAGTCGTACTTGAGTGGCTGAGGTCGGGCGATGAGCCGTTGTTCCAGCCGGAGCCCCAGTTGTCGTCGGTCGATGAAAAGAGCACATCGGCACCGATACCGACGCCCATATAGAACCAGTCGGCGTAACGGAAACCCTGAGAAGTGGTGACATCAAGGAAATCGGCCTTGCATTTGCTGACGCCTCTCATATACGATACGTCGACGAAGCCTTTGTAGTTGAACGAGCCCGACAAAGCAGGACGTATGAGCTGCGGGAGCTGATTGGCGATTTCGTAATATTGGGCCGAGGCGGTCAAGGCACTTATACAGATGCACAGGGAGGTGAGGAGTCTGATGTGCGGTTTCATATGATTCTTCAAAATAAACAGTTCGATATTATAACAATCGCAGCGGCCTAAAATATTCCGGGCCGATGGCATTTCTCGCGAAATTGCAAAAAATTTTTAACGTATAGGCCGGAAGCTCGAATATTTTCACTAATATTGCAATTCTATCTACCAAAAGACCAATCTTACACTGCAATATGTCGAAAAGTAATACGGAAACCGGAGGCCCCCGTCCGTTGTTCACCACGCGACTGGGAGTGATAGCGACAACTGTCGGGTCGGCAGTCGGCCTTGGCAATATATGGCGCTTTCCCTATGAGGCCGGCGTGCATGGAGGGGGCGCCTTCATGATGCTTTACATTGCATTTATAATCATTCTCGGCATACCCCTCATCACGGCGGAGTATGCACTGGGACGTGCCACTCACCGGGGTATTTTCGGAGTCTTCCGTGCGCTCAAGGCCCACCGTGCATGGAACGCACTGGGATATATGGGCGTGCTTTCGGCCATGCTCATACTGAGTTTTTACTCTGTTGTCGCAGGGTGGACACTGGAGTACTTCTTCGGCGCTGTCGGAGGTGCCTATACCGATGTGAGCCGCGAGGGGCTGCATACGGTTTTCGGAGAGTTCACTTCGGGGTGGCGCCCTCTTATGTGGACGGTGCTGTTTCTTGTCGTGAACTACCTGATTATCTCGCGTGGAGTGGCGCGAGGTATCGAACGGATAAGCAACGTGCTCATGCCCCTGCTGTTCGCTCTCATAATTATTTTCTGTGTCAACTCACTTATGCTGCCTGACGCTGCCGCAGGACTTACTTTTCTTTTCAAGCCTGATTTCAGCAGTCTCACGGCTCCCGTGGTGATTGGCGCCATGGGCCAGGCTTTCTTCTCGCTGAGTCTCGGCCTGGGATGTATGCTCACATACGCATCATATTTCAATGAACGCACCGATATCGTGAAGAGCGCCACAACTACTGCGGCCCTTGACACGCTGATTGCCGTTCTTGCCGGGGTGCTGATTTTCCCGGCAGTCTTCTCTTTCGGATACTCGCCAGAGGCCGGTCCGAAACTTGTGTTCGAGGTATTGCCGGCGATTTTCAACGAGATGACGGGCGGAAGCGTATGGGCTTCGCTTTTCTTTTTCACACTCTTCATAGCTTCTCTGACGAGTACAATCTCGATGTGCGAGATTGTGGTGGTATTTCTTTGCGAGGAAAAGAAAATGAAACGCCGGTCGGCGTGTGCCGTCACCATTGCCGTGGCACTTGTGCTGGGATTGCTTTGCGCCATGTCGTTCGGTTATTTCACCGGAGTAGAACTGCCTCTGATAGGTCACCCCGATTTTTTCAGCTGGTTTGACTACGGGACATCAAATATCCTGCTTCCCCTCGGAGGCATGCTTACGTCGGTGTTCGCGGGCCGGGTGCTCGACCGCAAGGTATTCAACCGTCAGATTACAGGCAGTGAGCGTCCGTCGGCTTTAAGCCGTCTGATTGGATTTTCGCTGAGGTATATATGTCCGGCACTGATTGCAGTGATTTTCATTGTCAATCTTTAAGCAATATTTAAGATTGGTGTGCATTGACGAGGTACATGTGATTAGGAATTTTGCATCGTAAACAATCATAAACTACTGCTATGGAAATGAAAGATGTAAAAGACCGTGTCGCCGAGTTCATGGATACGCTGCGTGAGCGGCACCGTCGCGGTAACCGTGGGACCGACACCCTCTTTGTGCTTGATTTCGGTTCTTTCAAGCGTGCCACAGCCCTTAAATTCGGCCTGTGAGGGTGACTCGAATCACTTCGGACAAAAACACAGAAATCCGCCGGAGTCCTGATATGAAGGCTCTCGGCGGATTTTAAATTTCATTATGTGTCAGGGGATGCGTTTTCACAGCCCCGGTGTCAATGTGTTACATAAGGAATTGTTTGATTGCAAGGTCGCTGAGCCATAGCCACATAGGACATGTGCCCATGAAGAGAAGTGTGCTGACGGCGAGTGAAGAGGTGGAAGTAGCCACATATACGTTGTTGCGGCTGGCGATGATGATGCCCGACATGGCGGGGGGGAGTGCCGATGCGATAACGAGCATCTTGAGGTTGGCGGGTTCCATATGGAATATGATGCCGACTGCAAGCACAATCAAAGGAGTGAAGATAAGTCGGAGGAAAGCGCCAAGCCAGACCTGAGCGTTGATAACCACTTTAACCGACGAGAGGGTGATGCCGGCGGCAAAGCAGGCGAGAGATGCGTTGGCACCCGACATAAGAGTGAACGATGGGTCGAGTTCGGCTGGCCATTTAACGCCCACGAGAACGAGAATCACAGCGAGAATCGGCGCCCATGCCACAGGTTGTTTGAGCGCGTTCCACATAGGTGTGAACGGGTTTGGCTTTTTGCCGCCGTTCTGAGCTGCATTCGATGATGCCTGCGCCCGGTTCAGCAGCCAGAGACCGAGAGGAATGCCGACTGCATTTACTTCGATTGCGACGATTGCGATTACAAGACCGACAGTAGCCGATTCGCCGAAAATAGGCTGCAGCACTGCGAAACCGAGGAATCCGATAGTAGGAGAACCGCTCACAAGGGCGGCGATAGCGGCATCGGCTGCAGTGTTGCCTTTGTACATCTTAAAAATAAAGTATACCAGCAGGAAAGCGGCGGTAAGAACTACAAAAGTGATGACCGACAACTTGGCGTCGACGGCGAGCATTGCACGGTTGGCCTTTACAATCGATACAAACAGCGCACAGGGGAGTGCGTAGTTAAGTACGACTTTATTGAGCACCCGCGCATCCTGTCCCGAAAAGGCTCCGGCCTTTCCCGAGAAGTATCCCAGCGCCATGACGACGAAAATAGGGACAATCGCGTATAGAATAATGTGCAGCATAGTAAATTAAATAAATAGTTTTAGAAATACGCCCGGCACGGGCATGATGTCCGGCCGGGCGGAACGTTGTCTTTCCTTTCAGACGGTGATTTTCTCGAGAGCCGCAGGGTTGAGATAGCCGATATGGCCGGATTCCTTACCCGAGTCGGCGGCGAGCTGCACGTCGATGATAGCGGGAGCTTTTGATGCGATAGCCTCTTTAAGTGCCGTTGCGAGTTCTCCGGTGGAGGTCACATAGTAGCTCTTTGCGCCGAAGCAGTCACCGAGCTTGTCGTAGCGGGCCTTGATATTGAGGGTGGTGGGAGCGGGGTCGGATGTTCCGGCCATGTTCACGCCGATACCGTTGTAAATGCCGCCGTTGTTGAATATAACCACGGTTACAGGGAGCTTGAATCGGCAGATAGTGCTGAAATCCATGCCGGAGAAACCGAAGGCGCTGTCGCCTTCGATAGCGACCACGCTCTTGCCTGTAGCCACAGCGGCGCCTACTGCCGACCCCATGCCCATGCCCATGATAGCCCATGTGGCGCAGTCGATACGGTGACGGGGGCGCGACATGTTGATGCTGTCGCGGGTGTCGTCGAGAGTATTGGCACCTTCGTTGACCAGAATCACGTCGGGATTCGACTCAAGGATAGGCTTGATGGCGCCTAAAGCAGTCCAGTGGTTCATAGGCATTACCAGAGCGTTTGATGTCAGGCGTTCGGCGAATTTCGCATTCTTTTCCTTGCTCTGGGCCTGCAGCATCGATACCCACGCCGGGTCCATAGCCGTGTTGGCCGGAAGCTGGGCGATGATAGCGTCGAGTGATGATGCGAGGTCACCGACGACAGGAGCCGCTATAGGACGGTTGCAGTCGATTTCCTCGGGGTCGATGTCGAGCTGCACGAATTTCGTGTCGGGACTCCACTTGCCGTGTCCGCGGGAGAGGAGCCAGTTGAGGCGTGCTCCTGCGAGAATGACGACATCGGCCTGCTCCATGATTGTGGAGCGGCATGAAAGAGCGCTCAGCGGCCCGTCGTCGGGGAGCACGCCCTTGGCCATTGACATGGGGAAGTAGGGTATGCCCGTCTTGTCGACGAATGTCTTCAGCTTGTCTTCCACTCCGGCATAGGCCGCGCCTTTGCCGATGATGATAGCCGGACGCTTTGCCGAGGCAATGAGGTCTACGGCACGTTTTACGGCCTCAGGTGCCGGGGGCATTGTGGGGCAGAGGTCGACAGGCATATAGAAAAGCTTGTCGGCGTCGGCCTTGTTCATGATAGCACCCAGACATGGAGTGGTCACGTCGAGATACACACCGCCCGGACGGCCTGAAACAGCTGCACGATAGGCACGTACAACGGCCGTGGGAATGTCTTCAGGTTTGTTTACGCGATATGCCGCCTTTACGAGGGGCTTGGCTATGTTGAGCTGGTCGAGGCCTTCGTATGTGCCCTGTTCCAAATCGATAGGCTCGCGTACGCTTGAGCCCGAGATTTGAATCATCGGATAGCAGTTTACAGTTGCGTTGGTGGTGGCGGTGAGACCGTTGAGAAAACCGAGCGACGACACTGTGAGGAGCACGCCGGGCGTGCGTGTCAGGAAGCCGTGTGTTGCGGCTGCCATGCCGGCCTGCTGCTCATGGCGGAAACCTATAAAGCGAATGCCGCGTGCCTGAGCTATATAGGCGACTTCGGTCACGGGTATGCCAACGAGCCCGTACATGGTGTCGATGCCGACCATACGGAGCGCACGTACCAGAATATCCATGCCTGTAACCTGTTCGGGATAGGAGGGGACAGCCGGTGTAGCTGCTGGTGTTGGTGTTGTTGTTGCCATAGTTTCAAATTTAGAATCGGTTATTTGGCAGGCGCTTCCGGTGCTTTGGGAGCTGCCGGTTTAGGCAGGGGAGCGGTTGTGCCGTTGGCCTTGAAGGCGGCCTGCTGTTCGGCAGTGAAGCCGAGCGAGGTAAGAATTTCGTCGGTGTTACCGCCCAGAGTAGGACACGGGCCGTATGTAGGCTGATAGTTGGAGAGGGTGAAAGGCACGCCTACAGTGACGAAAGTGCCGATTTTGCCTCCCTGGTCGATTTTGACGAGGGTATTGCCGTCGTAGAGAGACTCGTCGTCCATGATTTCCTTGGTGGAGAGGACAGGAGCCACGGGGACGCCGGCCTTCGACAGAATGTCGGTAACCTCATATTTGGTCTTGTCGATACACCATGTCTGGATACGGGCCCAGATTTCCTGTTTGTGACGGTCGCGGGCGTCGGCTGTGTTGAAGTCGGGGTTGGTAAGCCAGTCCTCGAATCCGAGAGCCTTGCATGCGAGTTCGAAGTCTTTGGCGCCGCGCTGCAGAATCACGTATGCATAGGCGTTGGGGTCAGTCTCCCAGCCTTTGCACTTGTATGTCCAGCCGAGTACGCCAGAACCTTCCTGGTTGCCCGAACGCGGCACATAGTCGGGGAATTTCTCGTTGGGGTACTGGGGGAACTGGGTGAGATAGCCGATGCGGTCGAGCGTAAGCTGGTCGCGAGTCTTGATACGGCAGAGGTTGAGACAGGCGTTGTGCATTGACTGGTAGACATATACGCCTTCGCCGGTCTTCTCACGCTGTACGAGTGCGGCGAGAATGCCGATTGTGAGGTGCATGCCGGTGTTGGAGTCGCCGAGGGCGGCACCGCTCTGGGTGGGGATGTTGTACTCGCCTTCATACCAGCCGGTAGTGGAGGCAGCCGCAGCCGTGACCTGTGCCACAGGCTCATAGGCCTTGAGGTTGGCGTATTTCGAACTTACCGGGAAGCCCTTGATAGTGCCGTAGATACAGCGGGGATTGATTTTGTGCACGTCCTCCCAGCTGAAGCCGAGTTTATCCATGGCTCCGGGGTGGAGATTCTCGATAAAGATATCAGCATTCTGGATAAGTTTCGTAAGGATTTCCTTGCCGTCGGGTGTCGCTGCATCGAGGGCGATAGATTTTTTATCGGAATTAAGCTGAAGGAAATAGTAGCTGGGTTCGTCGGGAAGGAACTGAAGTTCTTTACGGGTTGCGTCACCGACACCGGGACGTTCGATTTTTATTACTTCGGCGCCGAGCCATGCTAATAGCTGTGTGCATGAAGGGCCGGACTGCACGCTTGTGAAGTCGACAACCTTGATGCCTTGAAGAGGTGCGTAATTCATAATGTAGTGTTTATTGATAGTTTTATTTGTTATTATTTTAACTTTATGATTTCAGATATAAAACAACACAGATGCTATTAAAGTTTGATTATATCCGCTTGTGGACAGGCTTGAGTACATCGACTTTCCATGTTTAAAAAATGCAAAAAAATTTTTGAGAAATATTGCGGATACAAATGATTCTCATTAAATTTGGCGTGTTAACTTTAAAACTATTTACCATGATTATCGGTATTCCAAAAGAAATCAAAAACAACGAGAATCGTGTAGGCATGACCCCGGCAGGGGTTCGTGAACTCGTAGCTCACGGCCATACAGTCTATGTACAGCATACAGCAGGCGAGGGCAGCGGATTCGCCGATGACGAGTATGTCTGCGCCGGTGCCGTCATCCTCCCCGATATCGAGGCTGTATATGCCGTTGCCGACATGATTATCAAGGTGAAAGAACCGATTGAGCCGGAATATAAGCTTGTACGTCCGGGTCAGCTGCTGTTCACTTACTTCCACTTCGCGAGCGATTTGGCACTTACCGAAGCCATGCTTGCAAGCGGTGCCATATGCATCGCCTATGAGACCGTGAAGGGCCGTGACGGAAGTCTTCCGCTGCTCGTGCCCATGAGCGAGGTCGCCGGCCGCATGTCGGTTCAGGAAGGCGCACGTTTTCTCGAGAAGCCCCAGAGCGGACGCGGAATACTGCTGGGCGGCGTTCCGGGCGTGAAGCCTGCCAAAGTGCTCGTGCTCGGAGCCGGTGTTGTAGGCCGCAACGCCGCTCTTATGGCCGCCGGTCTCGGCGCCGATGTCACTATTGCCGACATATCGCTGCCGACACTGCGCAACGTGGCTGCGACAATGCCCAGGAACGTGAAGACACTATATTCGTCGCGTCATAATATAGAAGCCGAGCTTCCGACGACAGACCTCGTGATAGGCTCCGTTCTCATCCCCGGCGCCAAAGCTCCGCATCTTGTGACGGCCGACATACTGTCGCTTATGCGCCGCGGAACAGTGCTCGTCGATGTAGCCATTGACCAGGGCGGATGCTTCGAGACATCGCATCCGACCACACACTCCGACCCGGTGTACACCGTCGACGGTATAGTGCATTATGCCGTGGCGAATATACCCGGCGCCGTGCCGTTCACATCTACCCTCGCACTGACCAATGCCACACTTCCTTACGCGCTTCTCATTGCCGACAAAGGCTGGAAAGAAGCATGCCGCGCAGACCCGGGCCTTGAGCCGGGCGTCAACATCGTCGACGGCAAAATAGTGTTCAAGGCCGTAGCCGAGGCATGGGACAAGCCTTACACTCCGCTTGAACTCTGACCGTAAGCCGGATGACGGCTCCGGCATATAATCCATAAAATATCTGCGCTCCAAGGCATGTGACCGCGGAGCGCAGATTTTGTAAAATGCAGTAAATTTTGTAACTTTGCGGTAGAAAATGGGACGGATACTCGCTATTGATTTCGGACGTAAGCGTTGCGGCATCGCCGCGACCGACCCGATGCGCATCATCGCGTCGGGTGTCGCCACTGTGCCTACCCATGAGCTGATTGATTTCATAAAAAAATACCGGGCCGAAAACGGCATTGACCTGATTGTAGTCGGCGAGCCGCGCGACATGCACGGGCGTCCGTCGGAGTCGACGCGCTATCTGCGTCCGGCGATTGACAGGCTTCATAAGGCAATTCCCGATATTGAAATAGTGCCGTTCGACGAGCGCTTCACGTCGGTGCTCGCCCATAAGGCCATGCTCGACGGAGGCCTCGGCAAAATGGCCCGACGCGACAAGGCCCTTGTAGACGAAATATCAGCCACCATTATCCTCAACGATTATCTTTCGAGCCGTGCCTATCAGAGCGAAAACTGATACACGGTGATACTAAATAAAAACCGCAATGAAACTCCCTGTATATCTCTATGGTCATCCGGTGCTCCGCCAGCAGGCAGAAGACGTGCCGCAGGACTTTCCCGGACTGAAAGACCTTGTGAAAGACATGTTCGCCGCCATGTACGAGTCGGAAGGCGTGGGCCTTGCCGCTCCGCAGATAGGCAAGAGCATCCGTCTGGTAGTGATTGACGCCGACCCCGTAGCCGAGGCTTTTCCCGAATGCGCCGGTCGCAAGTTCACTCTTGTGAACCCCGAGGTCGAGGTGCTCGACGGCGATAAAATAAGCCGGGCCGAAGGCTGTCTCAGTCTTCCCGGAGTGAGTGAGAACGTACCGCGTGTGGAGCATGTACGTCTCCGCTGGCTCGACGAAGACATGCAGCCGCACGAAGAAGAAATCTCGGGCTTCCTCGCCCGCATAGTGCAGCACGAGTGCGACCACCTCGAAGGCAAAGTGTTCACCGACCATATCTCAGCTATCCGCAAGCAGCTCATCCGCCGCAAACTCAACGACATAGTGACCGGCCGCGTGTCGGTCGACTATCCCGTGCGCTTCGCTCCTGCGGCAAAGCGTCATTAAAAGGGTGCGTTCAGAGAGCATAAACATATAATATCCATTACTTAACCCACTACCTATAAAGGCATGGCCGACGATAAAAAAGTAATTTTCTCGATGGTGGGCGTGAGCAAGATTTATCCGCCCCAGAAACAAGTTCTCAAAGACATATACCTCTCCTTTTTCTACGGTGCCAAAATCGGCATCATAGGTCTCAACGGCGCAGGTAAGTCGTCGTTGCTCAAAATCATCGCCGGAATTGACAAAGATTACCGCGGCGAAGTCGTATGGGCTCCCGGCTATACTGTCGGATACCTTGAGCAGGACCCCAAACTCGACCCTGAGAAGACAGTGATTGATGTGGTGCGCGAGGGCGTGCAGCCGATTATGGACCTTCTTGCAGAGTTCGACAAGGTGAACGAGGCTTTCGGTGACCCCGAAGTCCTTGAAGACCCTGACAAGATGGATGCTCTGATTGCCCGTCAGGCCGAGCTTCAGGACAAACTCGATGCAACAGATGCCTGGAACATCGATTCGCGTCTTGAACGCGCCATGGATGCGCTGCAGTGTCCGCCCGACGACCAGAAGATTGCAACTCTCTCGGGCGGCGAGCGGCGCCGAGTGGCTCTATGCCGTCTGTTGCTTCAGCAGCCCGACGTGCTTCTGCTCGACGAGCCCACCAACCACCTTGACGCTGAGTCGATCGACTGGCTCGAACAGCATCTGCAGCAGTATCAGGGCACTGTGATTGCCATTACCCACGACCGCTATTTCCTCGACCATGTGGCCGGCTGGATTCTCGAACTCGACCGAGGCGAAGGTATTCCATGGAAAGGCAATTATTCATCATGGCTCGACCAGAAGACCAAACGTATGGCTCAGGAGGAAAAGCAGGCATCGAAGCGCCGCAAGACACTCGAACGCGAGCTCGAATGGGTGCGCATGGCTCCCAAGGCACGTCAGGCCAAGG
>CAJUKF010000045.1 GCA_910587355.1 uncultured Muribaculaceae bacterium | reverse complement strand
CTTTGAGGGGGTAGTGGCAGAAATGCTGTGTGAGTTCGAATCTCATCTCGGACACAAACAATCCGCAAGTTACTTCGGTGATTTGCGGATTGTTTTTTGCATCAATTCTATATATCAGAATATTTCAGTAGTTTTCTATCATTGTCACCGCTTTCCAGTACGCTCATCTGATGAATGGCTATCTGATTCAGTTTCACAAGCCGCTCGCTTTGCGTCATCCCCTGCCCGATGAAAACCGCGTTGAGATTTTCCATATTCGACAGGCAGATAAGCTCGTTTATTGAGGCGTAATCGCGTATATTACCCTTCATATCGGGGTGAGCATCGCGCCATTGTTTTGCCGTTATACCGAACATCGCCACATTCAGCACATCGGCTTCGTTGGCGTAAATCATACTTGCCTGTGTCGGTGTAACCTCCGAAGGAATAAGGTTTTGCTTTATCGCATCGGTATGTATGCGGTAATTAATTTTCGACAGCTCTCGTCTCGCCGACCAACCCAATAACCGCTGTTCCTCCGTCTTCAGCCGCTGAAATTCCTTGACGATGTAGATTTTGAACTCAGGGCTAATCCACATCGCAAATTCAAAGGCAATATCCTTATGGGCGTACGTACCGCCATATCGACCGGCCTTTGCCTGAACGCTTATTGCATTTGTCCTTGCCGCAAATTCCTTGACGCTTATTTTGAAACTATTGAGTCCGGACTGATTTCTAATTATGGCGAATTCGCCATAATTAAAATCAGGATTATACACTTTCTCCCAAATGCCGATGTATTCAAGAGTGTTGCGATTACGCAGCCAGTCGGTTATGAAAAAATCTCCGTCTTTGGCACGTAACATATCTGTCAGGCAGATATAGTCCTCGCCATTTACTTTTATCACATTGACTTCTGTATCCTTTACGGTGATTTTTGTCATAACATTTTTTCTTTATTCAGTTGTTAATTATTACGTGAATGTCAAAGTTTCAGTTCTGGCGTATATGCCAATACGCAAAGTTACACTTTTTTGCTAACAAACAGCGCGTTACATTGAAATTTAATGTCTCTTTGCTTTCTGTCCGTCGGACATTCCGGCATAAAAAAAGGTCTCCGCCGACTTGCGACAGAGACCGTATGCTGTGTAGAAAGCGAAAGAATTAATCCTCGTTAGCACGAAGGTGCTGCACGTAGATAGCCTTCATCATCTTCTTGCGGTTGGTGACAGAGGGCTTCTGGAAAGCCTGACGGCTGCGGAGTTCCTTTACAATGCCTGTTTTTTCAAATTTACGTTTAAATTTCTTGAGTGCTCGTTCGATGAGCTCGCCTTCTTTTACTTGTACGATAATCATATTATATGGTGATATTTTTGATTTTGCATATTTTAGCGGGGCAAAATTACGAATTTTCTATTACATCCCAAAACTTTATCGCACTTTTTTTTCGCTTGTCAAAGAAAAATTTCCTTAAACACAACCGACGGTGAGACAATGTGCCGCGTTGCCGCCGGCACATATCCTAAGATATAAATTCTAAAAGAAAGCAACACTCCTCAAAGGACATGTATTTCATTTAGGTCTTCCGCTCAGTTCTTCAGCCTTTCGGGCGTGAGAAGTGTCCTTTTGGAAGAGAAGCGAATTTTGTTCATTTCAATCGCGCTGAGCGCTGTGGCGCTTTTCAGCGTCGGTTCGGGTATGTGTTTAGGCTCTTTCATTTTTCTGTTTTGTCAATCAAAGGTGAAAGCCGGTTGATAAGCAGCAGTACGGCCAGATACGTTGCTCCGAGTACGAAAAAATTGATTGTAAGCGGCAATGCCTCCCTTAGCCAGCCCCCGCCGAGATAGCAGAAGAACAGCAGCCATAGAGTGCCCTGCACGCTCAGACACAGCGTACACCATGCTTTGGCGCGGTATTTCTGATACCATACGCTCCAGAACGAGAACGGAAGGCAGCAAACGTTGCAAAGCGCAAGATAGCCTATGTATTCGGGGAATATCAGCAGTGCGAGAAGACTTACGGAGAAGTAAGAGAATCCCACTTCACTCCAGCCGAAAATACCGAAAAACTTAGAGGCTTTTGTGGCGAGAACACTGTCGCATCCTCCGGCTTCAATCGCCTTGCACACATTGTCGGCTGCCCCACTGTCGATGTTAAGCGATTTCTGCATAAGCAGATACGACATATACAGCCCGACCATATCCAGAATCGTCACAAGCACTGTAGACACATGGCGCCCAATGCCGTTGGCAATGAACAGATAGAGGAAGATGAAAGCGAGCGTCGCAAGCAAAATCCATTTTTTCGCAACCGATATTATCTCGTCTCGCCTATGAGCCGAATAATCGGGCTCGACAGAATTTTCATCGGGAAAAGCACACAGCACAACTCCCGTCGCAGCGTTGACAAAATCGCCGAACGGCATTTTTTCGGGCACTCCCTGAGTAAGATAACCGACAGTATTACGGTCAATGGAGGTCACAATCACGAATCCGCCATCGGTCTGCGCGAGAAACGGAGCGGCAATCTCCGACATCTCACTCTTATCACCGAGCATATAACTCCGGTTCCTGATGTTATAGGCATCAAGAAGCTTGGAGAGCCCGAAGAGCGAATTGAACGACATTGAATGGAACTCCCCGTTTGAAAAGCCGGAGGTATGCCTTACGCCGAGCTCGCGCAGAAAATCCGAAAAAATGGTGACGTCCGTCATTATTTCATGAAGCTTTCCACCTTACCCAACAAAGCCTCGCCATCGATTTCGCCGCTCTGGCGCCACACCGGTGTTCCGTCACGATAGATTATGAATGTGGGAATCGAGTTGACACCGGCTTCTTCCGCACTCTCGTTATTCTGGTCGATATCGAACTGATACACAGGAACGCGGCCGGCAAGCAATTCCTTTACCTGCGCTACCACGGGCATCATTCTTTGGCAATGGGGACACCATGAGGCATAGAATTCCACAAGAACGACTTTGTCACTTTTAATCACATCGGAGTATGTCATAGTTATGTCAGATTATAAGTTTTGTTTATTCCATAACACCCGACGTGGCATTATGGTTTCAACTCCGATGTACGGACACAATCAAACGACCGCAAAAAATTTCTTTGCGGCTGCCATTGAAATACAGTAAGGATTATTAGCGCAACGACTGGAAAAATTCCGTACGGAGCGCAGGATTGCCGTCGAAAATGCCGTTATAGTGAGTGGTGACCGTAGCGGCATGCTGCTTCTCCACACCGCGCATCTTCATGCACAGATGTTCGCCCGAACACTCCACAATCACGCCTTTGGCACCGGTGGCCTTGAGCACTTCGTCACATATCTGGGCGGTAAAACGCTCCTGAATCTGAAGACGGCGCGCGAACACGTTTACAATACGGGCCAGCTTACTGAGGCCGACGATTTTGTCAGAAGGAATATAGCCGATGCTCACCTTGCCGAAGAAAGGTAGGATATGATGCTCGCACATGGAGTAGAATTCGATGTCGCGCACAATAATCATGCGCGAGCCTTCATGCTCGAATAGAGCCTGCTCCATTATCGCATCGGCATCGGCACGGTAGCCTGAGGTAAGGAACCACAGGGCTTTGGCTGCACGGACGGGAGTTTTCACAAGCCCCTCGCGGTCGGGATTCTCACCAAGAAGTTCGATAATCGATTTAATGTGCGATGCCACGGCATCGATACGTTGCTGCTCGCTCAATTGCTGCATATCAGTCGACTATGTTTATTTTATCGCGGACAACCCTCAGATAGGGCGCAAGATAGGGAAACGCGGCACGGATTTCGGCCAGCGCGGCTTCGGCTTCGCCACGCGTACGGAAATCACCCACCTTCACACGCCAGTAAGGCGAGTTGAAAGTCATATAGCTGCGCAACTGCGGAAACGAAGCGCTTATGCGTCGGTTTGCACTCTCGGCCTCGCTGCGGGCCGTGCGGGGATTGTTGTCGTCGAAAACCTGTACCCGGTAACCGGTACGGACAGACGTGGCTGTACGATGATGCTCTGCCGCATTTTCTCCGTTCTCAGGTACGATGGCCGCAGGAGTATATTCAAGCAAGCGCAGCAATGCTTCAGGCTGGTCGATGCGGATATTGCCTGACGCGTTGATTTGAGCACAGATTGATACTACGTTTTCTGCCGCAGCAGTCATTGCCGCAGCAAAAAGCACGATTGCGCAGAATGTCGAACGGATAAATACGGCCATCTTCATAGTTATGAATATCAATTAGCGAAGCGGCCGGAAGCGCGGAAAGGCTTCCGGCCGTATCGCAGAAAAAAGTTTATCTGAGGTTCTCTGTTCAGAAAGCCTTGACGATGCCCATAAAGTCGGCGCACTTGAGTGCGGCACCTCCGATGAGGCCGCCGTCAACGTCGGGTTTTGCGAAGAGTTCTGCAGCGTTTGAGGGCTTGCAGCTGCCACCGTATAGAATCGAGGTATTCTCGGCTACTTCCTTGCCGTATTTTGCAGCCACTGTGGCACGGATATGAGCGTGCATGTCTTCGGCCTGGTCAGCAGTGGCGGTTTTGCCTGTACCGATAGCCCATACGGGTTCGTAAGCAAGAATCACCTTGCCGAAATCTTCGGCGCTGAGGTTGAAGAGGCCTTCTTCCACCTGCTTTGCAACAACTTCGTTGTATGTGCCGTTATCGCGCTGCTCGAGAACTTCACCGATGCAGAAGATAGGGGTAAGACCGTTTTCGAGTGCGAGAGCTACCTTCTCACGCAGTGTCTCTGCGGTTTCTCCGTAGTACTGACGACGCTCGCTGTGACCGAGAATCACGTATTTTGCGCCTGTCGAGGCTACCATGGGAGCAGAAACTTCGCCGGTATATGCACCCGACTTGTGGTCTGCGCAGTTTTCGGCACCGAGACCGAGAACGTTCTGGTCGATAACGGCTGCCACGGGGCAAAGATGCGTGAAAGGAGTGCAGATAATTACGTCGCAGTTGGCTTTTGTAGCCTTGAGGGCTTCGTAAACTTCTTTAGCAAGGGCAACACCTTCGGGAACTGTAGTGTTCATTTTCCAGTTGCCTGCCACGATATTCTTTCTCATTATCAGAGGTTTTTATGTTTTACAATATTTGCCTGTATTACGGGCGCAAAGATACTATTTTTTTTTGAATTGAGTATCGCTCTCGCCTGCATTTCCTTTGTCGGGCTTTGGACGCCGCACAAAAAGACGCAGCATCCGCGGCGAAAGACTGAGCATATATATGGCTATGAGCGACACAATATAGATGCCCAGCGCGGCAGAGTGCAGCCGCCCGTTGTCCACTGCTTCCACTCCTGTTTCAAAGATATTTCCCTCGTCTTCGGTAAGGGAAAGGGAAATGTCCATTGACTGCAGAGTGCGTTTCCAGCGCACGAACCCACCGGAAACATAGACAAGGGCGCCATCGCCGCGCACAAGCTGCTTAAGGGCCGTGTCCTCCACTGTATAGACCGGGAAACGCGGACGCGTAAGCTCGGTCCATAAATCGAGCGCACTTCCTGTAGCGCCCACAAGGGCTACAAATTCAACACCATGCGCCAGAGCATATTCATTGAGCCGGTTCACATAGTGTGCACGGGAGAGAAACTGCATGTCGGGCTCGGCTATGACAAGATAGAGCACCGGCACATCGGCATTGGCCAGTTCGGGGCCGACATCATTTCCGTCCTTGTCGAGAATCTGAAATCCGCGTTCGGCAGCCGAGGCTGTCCATTCCATATCGACGAATGTCCACGTACTGTCCGGCAGGGCATCAAGTGTAAAAGTCTGCCTTTTGCCGTTTTTCTCATATATGTAGAGCTCCTGTGTCTCAGAATCCTCGGAGAACAGGGGCTGACCGAGTTTGTATGGACGGAAATCGACCACAGGCTGCACATTATAGCCCACAAACGAAAGCCATAGGGGAAAAGCGAATGTAACTGTTATCACAAGCCACTGAATCGGAGCCGGATAGAGACCACGTACCAACGGGCCTTTTATAAGGAGGAATACAAGGAGTGCCGTCAGCACTATGTTTTTAAGCAGTGTGGCACCGTTGCTTATAACGATGAAATCTCCGAAACATCCGCAGTCCGACACCGGGTCGGCGAAATAAATATACACGGTCAGAGGGAGCATGACTGCCATCATGGCGAGGCCGGTCATGGCCGAGAAGCGCTTTAGCGAACCTGTGGCGAGCATCACACCGGTGCAGAATTCGATACACGCGAGTGTGACACACCCGGTGAGCACTACCT
This sequence comes from uncultured Muribaculaceae bacterium, assembly GCA_910587355.1. Lineage (GTDB taxonomy): Bacteria > Bacteroidota > Bacteroidia > Bacteroidales > Muribaculaceae > CAG-873. The sequence continues at coordinate 15,522 of CAJUKF010000045.1, read as the reverse complement.
CGCGCGGGAACGACAGTCCCCATACCGTGAGGTACTCTTCCACTTTAATGATAAACCCCCACGGGTCAATGGCCTTGGCCCACCCTGATATGACGAAAGTGGCTCCGGTTATAATCCGCGCCAGCCATACCGCAGCCGTGCATATACGCGACTTAACGGCAGTTTTCATCCTCCGTAAGCTTGATTATGCCGAATACGGCATAATTGATTATGTCGAAATAATTTGCGTCAATGCCTTCCGACACGCGCGTCACTCCGGCATTGTCTTCAATTTCTTTAGTGCGGGCTATTTTGGTGAGAATAAAGTCATCATACGAAAGCACTCGCATATCGCGCCAGGCCTCGTTATAGTCGGTATTCTTGCGTATCATCAGCTCCATGGCCTCGTGCGCGATGCCGTCGTAGAGTTCGAGAGCATGCTCGGCGCTCATATCCTTCTGGTCGGCAAAACCGGCACGCAGCTGAATGATACCTATAATTCCATAATTGACAATGGCGATGAATTCGGGCAAAATACCCTCCCCTACGGCCGACACGCCTGTTATCTGCAGCGTGCGTATGCGTTTGGCCTTGATAAAAAGCTGGTCGGTGACAGCCTCGGGTCTGAGAATGCGCCACGACGGACCGTAGTCACCGAGTTTCGCGGCAAAAACCTGACGGCAGCGGGCGAGGGCCTCAGCAAATTCTTCGTTTGTATTATGTTTGTCCATATATGTGTTATTATACGGCAAAATTATAAATTTCCTCCGTAATTTGCAACCGGCGCCATATCTGCAAGTATAAATGTATCAGTTACAGCCGGCCATTCCGGCCGAAAGGGTGTAAAGCGAGCGGCAATCTCGCGAACGGATGATAATCGCCTTTCAGACCGATTGGAACAGCATGCCGTATGTCGCTTACAATCTGAATACTGTTGCGTGCTTCGCTGATACGGAATCCTTCGCCATCAAGAATCTTCCTGTAGCTCATAGTGTGAAGTTCGGTGAAGCCTTCACTGAATTCAAACTCATCTCCGTCAATACTGATGACCCGATAAGTCTTCTTTCCATCCTGTGCAGCATTCGTCGGAAGACAGTCGGCGTTGATGCTGAGAAAATAGCGCACATGCGCCTTCTCAAATTCCAGATAGCCTGCAACGCGGTCAAAGCTCATTACATGAACGATATTCCGCTTTACCGTGCCGAATATCCATTGAAGCATGTCATAGAAATGCACACCGATATTAGTGGCGATGCCACCGCTTTTACCGATATCTCCTTTCCATGAAGCGTAATACCATTTTCCTCGCGATGTGATATAAGTCAGGTCCACATCATAAATTCTGTCTTCAGGCCCTTCATCAACTTTTTTCTTCAAGGCCACAATCGAGTCATGCAACCGCAATTGCAGAATAGTATATGCCTTATGTCCGGTTTCTGCCTCTATGTCGAGCAGATTATCAATATTATAAGGATTGAGAACCAGAGGTTTCTCGCATATGACATCTGTGCCGAGACGCAGCCCGTAACGGATAAATGCATCGTGTGTATGGTTGGGCGTGCAGACTGACGTATAGTGCAGCGGATTTCCGCTCCTCATCTGCTTGGAGCAGAAACGGTCGAATTGTTCGTTCTTTGTAAAGAAATAGCACTCCGGGAAAAAGCTGTCCAGACGGCCAACGCTGTCGAAACAATCATAGGCAGCCAAAAGATTATTGCCGGTATCGGCAATAGCCCTGAGATGGCGCGGTGCAATATAGCCGGCCACACCTATCAGTGCAAAATTTTTTCCGTCATTTTTTTCAGTCGTCATCCTGGTATATCAATTATTTTTCAAACGACGATTTATCGGGTAAAATCTTATGGAAAGCAGCATTTATACGCTCTTTGGCCGCTTCAAAAGATGATACTTCTCCGTCATTCAGACAGACAATCTTTTTCTTCTGACACTCTATGGTCTTCACAATTTTATCTATAGTATCATCCTTTATTGTAAAATAGGCACTGTCTTTTTCTACATTTAATGGCATAAAGTTGCCAGTTGCCAGTTGCCAATACCGTAGAAGCCATGAATTGACATCAGTAATGCTCCTGAACCGGGATGCTGTGGTCCGGAGCAAAACATCCTCATGCTTTTCCCATACTTCTTTAAAGGTGGATTTGAGAAAAATTTGCGGAAGATGATGGTCATAGAAGCCTGTAAAATGTCGCCAGGGCAGTAAAAAGAGTGTACGCAAAACCTTAGTCCCTGCATGAACCGAGAACCATTTTTTATAATCTCTGCGCAACATTTCATATTTATTAAAAGTGTCGTTTATCAGTCCTATGTCATTCACCACGTTATTGACATAGGTACTGGTGGGACATAAGGCATTGAATGCCGCCTTGTCACACGGCAAGCCTTTTCTGAAAAATCTTTCAGGCTCAACCTTGTCAATCAGGAAGCAGTCGTCATCAAATAAAACGAAATACTCGGATAACTCTTTTATTCTGTGCAGATTGAGCGATATAGGGCGAGAACTGAATGTGGGCAGATATTCGTTTGGTATAAATTCCGAATGCCTTACCAAATGCAGCCCAGGAGCCGTAGCATCAAGCCAATCCGGTATCTGGCCGCTGGTAATAAGATGTACCGTGTTTACCCACGGGGAAAACTTCTCCACACCACGAAACCAATAACGAAGATTCTCCCAATTACGGTAACGAATATATCCAGTGTCATCCGTACGCTGGCTTTGAGGCAAATAGGAATTAAATGCCTCCTGCCACACCGGGTCATTGTCATCTACCCATGTTATCACAAAATCTATTTTTCCATTTCCTTCTTGTGACATCTTAAATCAATCTATTGATAGTTGGCTGAGCTTTTACTTTTACAGAGCCGGTTTATCAGTTCCATTTCCTGTTGAACCCGTTCTTCCCATGAAGGCCATTTATCAATTGTATTTTTTGCCTCCAAGCCTAATCTGGTAATCATACTGGTATCTGAAAGAAGTTTGATTATCGCATCTTTCAATTCGCCAAATGCATTTATTACGAGTCCGTTTTCTCCATCTTTGATTAATTGGCGTGTAGTGCCCCTGTCTAAAGCAATGACGCATTTTCCACAAGCCATTGCCTCAAAAACGGGATTGGAAAGGCTACTGATGCCGTTCATGCTGATAAATACATCAGCCACACTTTGATACCTGAACACCTCATTGTGTAAGATTGCTCCGACAAAACTGATACGGTCGGAAATACCTAATTCGGATGCCAATTTCTCCAGATTCTTCCGTTGTAACCCGTCACCGACAATAACTAATCGGGTGTCGGGCACGATTTCAGATACTTCATAGAACCCCTCTATTATTTTATCCACATTCTTTGACTTGACGAGCCGAGATACCGAGAGCAAAAGCTTTTCATTGTTTGGAGCAAGTTCCTTATACAAGTGTTCGTCCTTCCTGAGATTATATGGTTTATCGATTCCATTACGTAAGAATGCTATTTTGTCAGGCGAGACCCCTCTTTTCAGAGCATATTCGTAACCGTTCGAGCCATCATCAGTTATGATATATAAATCTGAAGGGAGCCCGAAAGCGGTCTTACGCACCAAATCTGCATGTCCCGGAGCGGTCTGAGGCCCGATGCCATAGAATTTTGAAATATATTTTGCTCTGAATATTCGGGCAAGTATGTATCCCACAAAAGCCAAATAATACGAATGGCAACAGACGGCAACTACATTTCTGTTTTTGCCTTTATTTATGGCATGATAAAGAAAAAGAGGATAAATCAGAGGGAAATAAATAAGCAACATATATAATCCTGAATAGGCGAAACCAGTCTTGACGAACGGGTCGTTTATTTTAATAACCTCTATGCCAGGTTCGGAATCGTCTCTGCTTGCGTATGGGCTGTTGGTTATATAGATATTGTCATAACCATTATTCACCAATCCCTTCAGGGGAAGATAGGTGGAAACGCGACCCTTGCCTTTACCCATATTCTGAATAGGGAAGGGGGCAATATGAATGATAGTCTTTTTTTTCATATCATTTTCTTCAAAATATAAAAAACGAGTATTATAGAGAGAAGGTACTGCACCATAAGTGCGAGACTGTAAATGATAATGGTATCTATAACAGAAAAACCATATAAGAAAGCTACAAGCAGGCTCATCACCACTATTGTTAAACGCGATACTTCAAGCCAGAACAAGATTTTCTGACATTCGAAGACATTGAATATTCCGTCGCTTACAGGACTATAGACAAAACGGAATATCAGGTAGAGCGACATATAGCGTGCGAAAACGCCCGAGAGAGTCCATTCCGGGCCGAAGAAATTCAGAAAAAGCCAGGAGCCGAAGCACAAGATAAGCAAAAAAGGAACTATGATAATTGCAAGCAGTTTTATCATTATCCGCAATGTAAGTGAGAAGATTTCTTTGCGTTTTTCTTTTCCCAAAGCCGCTATTTCGCCATAAAAAGCTCTCCCCACGCATGTGCATCCGATTGTGACGGGTAAACTTAGAATGGATAATGCCAGACTGAGCTGTCCGGTGGCACCGGTGCCGAAGTGCCATGTGAAGTAAAGTATGGGAAGACTTCCGGCTGTATTGAGAAGTATCTGAGAAGGAATCCTATATCGCGGAAAGTCGGTATATCTTTTAAGGACAAAACATATTTTACTCAATTTTACGTAGGCTATTCCAACTTTGAATCTTTTCCAATATGTACGGATATACAACGACAGGCCTCCACTTTCTGCGAGGATGTTGCCGAGGAGCAAGCCTGTTACACCGAATCGGAATAGTCCCATGCTTATTTTAGTGAGTACCCCCACTATTTTTTGAACTACCGATACTGTGGCGATTGTAGAAAAACGTCGATAACGGATAGAATAATACGATAAAATTTCGGATACTCCATACAGAAAAAAAGCGACAGGGATATAATACCAGAAAACGTCGAGTCTCAGGGCATCGAAAAAAGAAAGAACCGATGAATGGAAAAAGCATAATATAAAGCCGAGTATCACAGTATTGACACAAAGTACCAGCAGGCAGGCTGCTACTGAATTGATGCTGATTCTTTCATCGGTGTGCAGCGGAATGGCAAGCGAATATTTAAGTGTGCAGAACGGATAACACAGGACGCATATTGAAGAGAAAAGTGCGAGTAATCCAAAATCCGCTGGTGTATACAGCCGAGTGATGACAGGAGCAGCAAGAAAACCGACTGCACTTCCCACCCCCGCTCCAGACAGGAGCTTAATGATATTTTTGAAAAGGTTGTTGTCAACTTCAGATTTCATTCATGCGTGGTTTGTTAATTCTTGCATGAAGCCTTTGATTGCGTCACATACCCTTTCGATTTCCTCAGATGTAATATAGGGATGAATGGGCAGGGAGAGAACAGTGTCGCAGAGCTTGCTGGCGACCGGACATTGTGAAACAACAGTGTCAAGACTTCTGTAAGCGCCCTGCCGATGCATCGGTATGGGATAGTATATCATCGACGGGATTCCTTGACTTCTTAGCTCTGACTGGAGGGCGTCGCGCTCGGTTTTGCTGTTCAGCCTGATTGTGTATTGTGCCCGGCTCGACAGAAAACCGGCAGGGACAACGGGTGTTGCCACAATATCCGCCAGCCGGGCATTGTAGTGAGCGGCAGCCTGATTGACAGCCGCGAGTTCTTCGTCAAAGGCCTTGAGTTTGACCTTAAGGATGGATGCCTGAATGGTATCCAGCCGCGAGTTCATGCCTATGCGTACGTTTTCGTATTTCGACGAGCCTTTACCGTGCATACGGTATGAATCCATCAGCTCGGCCCATTCATCGTTGTCGGTAAAACATGCACCTCCGTCACCATAACAGCCCAGCGGTTTTGCGGGGAAGAATGAAGTAGTTGAAATGTCGCCGAATGAACAGCTGCGTTTGCCGTTGGCACAACCACCGAACCCCTGCGCTCCATCTTCAAGTACAAGCAGCCCGTAATTGTCGGCTATTCTGCGGACAGCAGCATAATCTGCAGGAAGTCCGAACAAATCAACTGCGATGATGACTTTCGGAATCAAGACTCCTTTCTGGACCGTCGTTTCGATTTTATTCTCAAGGTCAGCGGGGTCGATATTGAAAGTTTCGCAGTCCACATCGACAAATACAGGTGTGGCACCTTCTGATGATACGGCTTCTGCTGTTGCAAAAAAAGTGAAGTCAGGAACAAACACGGCATCGCCCTGTCTGACGCCCCATGCTTTCAGAGCAAGTCTCAGGGCATCGGTGCCGCTGGCGCATGTTATGCAGTGTCGCACACGTGTATAAACGGCAAGCTGCCTTTCAAGTTCCTGCACCGGACCTCCCATTATATAGGCTCCCGAAGACACCGCTTCAATCACAGCCCGGTCTATATCTGTCTTCAAGACCGCATATTGTTGTTTCAAATCCCGGAACTGCATAGTCAAAGTTTCTTCTTCAGGCACTCCCCGTCAAGCATATACACTCTTCCGCACTGACATTTCAAGTCATCGCCGAGCCGCAGACCGCATTCGCACACCCACCCTATTTGCCTGGCAGGTACACCGGACATAAGCGCATAGTCCTTGACATCTTTAGTCACCACGGCTCCTGCGGCTATTAATGCACAGCGACCTATAGTATGACCGCAGATTATAGTACAATTAGCTCCTAACGATGCTCCCTCTTTGATGAGTGTCCGGGCATATATGCCATTCGTCGGAAAATGCGCACGGGGTGTCGCTACGTTAGTAAACACACACGAAGGGCCACAAAAAACATTGTCTTCGATTTCAACACCCTCATATATCGACACATTGTTTTGGATACGGACTCCGTTACCAATCCTGACATTGTTGCCGACATTAACGTTCTGTCCTAAAGAACAGTTCCGGCCTAATGAGGCTCCGGCCTGCACATGACAGAAATGCCATATTTTTGTTCCGTCACCCACAACAACATGGTCATCAACATAACTCGACGAATGCGCAAAGTAATTCTTGTCTTCCATATCGGATGATTAAAGGAGCTCTATATTGCTTCTGTCGGCAAGGCCTTTGGTTGCGTTTCTTGTATCGAAAACTACTTTTGCATGGGACCGCACAAATTCATAGTCGACTTTACTGTGAGATGTGGTAATAACTACCATATCAACACTTCGCACAAGCCGGGCTGTGAGGCTGCGCTCGCCCTCGTACACTTTGCCGTGATAATGAAACTGCATGATATAAGGGTCATAGAACACAGTATCGGCTCCAGAGGACCGCAACCTGCCTATGATACGGATTGCAGGCGACTCACGGCAGTCATCAATATCAGGCTTATACGCAATGCCGAGTACAAGTATCCTTGAGCTATTGACAGACTTACCTAAGCGACGTCCTAATATTTCCGAGATACGTCCGACACAATATTCAGGCATACGGTCGTTGACCGCCATTGAAGCATCTATCATCGAAAATCGGAAACCATATGTGCTCGCCTTATAATTCAGATAGCACGGGTCTACAGGAATACAGTGGCCGCCCAAACCCGGACCCGGATAGAAAGGAGCGAAACCGAAAGGTTTGGTCTTTGCGGCCTCTATCACTTCCCATATGTCAATGCCACGTTCATTGCAAAAAATGGCAAACTCATTAATCAGGCCTATATTGACGCTGCGGTATGAATTCTCAAGCATTTTGGCCATTTCTGCAACAGAAGGAGATGAAGCACGGAAAACCTTGTTTTTCAGAACTGACTCATACATTGCAGATATAACCTCGCCGGCAGCAGCTCCGAGACCAGCAGTAACCTTAGGAATACTTTTTACCTTATAGATTGCGCCGCCGGGATTTATACGCTCGGGAGAAAAACCGAGATAGAAGTCTTCTCCACATTTCAGCCCGGTTGATTCGAGAATCGGTTTAACAAGCTCTTCGGTAGTGCCGGGATAAGAAGTCGATTCAAGAACCACAACCATACTTTTATGGAGATAGCGTGCGATTGATTTTACCGCCTCCTCCACATGACTGATATCAGGCTGGCGCCGCTCGTCAAGCGGCGTGGGCACGCAGACCACCACGAAATCAACTTTTCGGATTTCGCTAAAATCCGTGGTAGCAGCCAGCGTACCTCTTTCGACAAGCACTTTAAGGTCGGAATTATCGACATCGGCTATATAGCTGTGCCCGTGATTGACCGAATCGGCTTTCTCTTTTTTTACATCAAATCCAAGAGTCCTGAAGCCGGCTTTAGCAATCTCTACAGCCAACGGCAATCCTACATAGCCAAGTCCTAAAACGCCTGCTACGATTTCACGGTTTATAATTTTTTTCAATAAAATATCTCTGATACCTGATTTCGTGCAATTCATTTTAAATTAAAAAATACCTTGAATAAGTCTTCGAAAACCGGGCATGACAGCAATACTGCATAAACTGTCATCCACTTCTATATTTTGCGGGGTAAAATTAATCGTTTGTCTCCTAATTTTCAAATATTTCTCGCACAATTTTAGGCTGAGAGGAGGTAATTCATTGATATACAATTATTTATACAAGCAACACCTCTTACCCCAGATTTTCATATCCGGATTGAATAAAACACGACGTTATTTTTTATTTTCACGCAGTTTTTACCGATTTCACAGCATCATCACATCACTTCAAGTTTTGCCGAAAAAGAAAGAATGCGTACCTTTGCAATAAGGAAAAAGAAAGGAAATAAAAATGCCAAACCATACACGTGCCGAAAAGCTCGAAGCCTTCGGCAGAATTATCGACACACTCGACATTCTCCGCGTAAAATGCCCCTGGGACGCCAAACAGACCAACGAAAGCCTGCGTCCAAACACCATTGAAGAAGTTTACGAACTCACTCAGGCCCTCATGGACAACAACGCCTCCGAAATCCGCAAGGAACTCGGGGATGTGCTCCTTCACATACTTTTCTACGCAAAAATCGGAGATGAAAACGGGCTGTTCGATATAGCTGACGTAGCCGACGCGCTGAACGACAAACTCATCTTCCGTCATCCGCACGTCTTCGGCACAACACACGTAGACAATGCCGAACAAGTGACGCAGAACTGGGAGGAACTGAAGTTACGCGAGAAAGGCGGCAACCGCTCTGTGCTCGCCGGTGTACCGGCAGCCCTACCGGCACTTGTCAAAGCCTTCCGCGTGCAGGAGAAAGCCGCCAATGTAGGTTTCGACTGGGAGACACCGGCTCAGGTCTGGGACAAGGTGCACGAAGAAACCGCCGAAACAGCCCATGCCATTGCCTCGGGCAACAAGGACGATATTGAAGCCGAGTTCGGCGACCTCATTTTCAGTGTTGTCAACGCCGCGCGTCTCTACGGTGTCAACCCCGAAAACGCTCTCGAACGCACCAACCGCAAGTTCATTTCACGCTTCAACTACATCGAATCCAAAGCCAAGGAGCAGGCCAAGCACCTCAAGGATATGAGTCTGGAAGAAATGAACGTTCTCTGGAACGAAGCAAAAAAAGCCGAATGATAGTCTGCATCACCGAGAAACCAAGCGTCGCAAAAGACATTGCCGCCATTCTCGGCGCGAACTCGCGCCACGACGGATATTACGAAGGTTCGGGTTATCAGGTGACCTGGACGTTCGGACATCTCTGCGGCCTCCTCGAGCCCAACGATTACAAGCCGCAGTGGAAGCACTGGTCGCTGGGCGCCCTGCCTATGATTCCCGACAAATTCGACATCAAGCTGATTGACGACAAGGGCATTAAGCACCAGTTCGAAATCATCGAACGACTTTTTCACAGCGCCGACGAAATCATAAACTGCGGTGATGCCGGACAGGAAGGCGAGCTCATACAGCGCTGGGTGATGAAAAAAGCCGGCATAGGCTGCCCGGTGCGGCGCCTGTGGATTTCATCTCTTACCGACGAGTCTATCCGCGAAGGCTTCAAAGGTCTGAAACCGCAGCAGGACTACGACCGGCTTTTCTACGCCGGCCTGTCGCGCGCCATCGGCGACTGGATTCTCGGCATGAACGCCACGCGCCTCTACACCCTCAAATATTCATCGCCGGGACACGTACTCTCAATCGGTCGCGTACAGACCCCCACCCTCGCCCTCATCGTGCGCCGTCAGAAAGAAATAGCCGAATTCGTTCCCAAGGACACATGGGAAGCTCATACCATGTACCGCGGCGCCAATTTCACATACACCGGTGACCGGTTCGACACCGAGGCCGATGGGCAGAAGCTTATTGACGAAATACGCTCCGATCTATTCGTAATCGATGGCGTGACAAAGAAAAAAGGCCGCGAAGCTCCTCCGCGTCTCTTCGACCTCACTTCGCTTCAGGTGGAGTGCAACAAAAAATTCGCCTGGACCGCCGACCAGACACTCCGCCTCATACAGAGCCTCTATGAGAAGAAACTCACCACATATCCGCGTGTCGACACCACATATCTCTCAGAAGACATATATCCGAAAATCGGCGATACCCTGCGACGCATGACTCCGTACGCCAGAATCACAGAGCCGATTCTTCAGAAACCCATACCGAAGTCCAAGAAAATCTTCGACAACAGCAAGGTCACCGACCACCATGCCATAATCCCCACAGGCCAGTCGCCCGTCGGGCTGGAAAACGACGAGAAACGCCTCTATCATCTTATCGCCATGCGCTTCATCGCCGCTTTCTACAACGACTGCGAATTCGAGGCAACAACCGTCACCGGACATGCCGCCGAATACGGTTTCAAGGCAACGGGAAAAGTAATCACATCGCCCGGCTGGCGCGTGCTCTTTGCCGACACAAAGACGAAAGACGACGATACGTCAGCCAAGGATGACGACAGCGACGACAGCATACTCCCGGTATTCACCCACGGCGAAAGCGGCCCACACGAACCCTTCCTCGCCAAGAAAACCTCTCAGCCACCCAAATATTACACCGAGGGCACACTGCTGCGTGCAATGGAGACCGCCGGCAAAAACATCGACGACGAGGATTTGCGCGAAGCGCTCAAAGAGAACGGCATCGGCCGGCCGTCGACCCGTGCGGCCATAATCGAGACGCTGTTCAAACGCCGATACATCTATCGCGAACGCAAGAACATCATCGCCACACAGGCCGGCATCGACCTCATCGCTTCAATCAACGAGGAACTGCTCAAATCCGCCGCGCTGACCGGTATCTGGGAAAACAAACTCCGGCGCATCGAGCGCGGCGACTACTCGCCCGTCCAGTTCATTCAGGAAATCAGCACGCTAATCAGGCAGATTGTATTCAACGTGCTCAGCGACAACTCAAACCGCCGCATCATTACCGAGACACCTGCCGAAGCAAAAAAAGCCGCCAAAGCTCAGAACAAAGAGCCGAAAACTGAAAAAAAGCCCCGGGCACCGCGAATTACAAAACTCGAGCAGGTACCGTGCCCCGTATGCGGTCAGGGGCACATCATCAAAGGCCGCACCGCATTCGGCTGCAGCCGCTACGCCGACGGCTGCGGATTCAGACTCCTCTTCACCGACTGTCCGGCCGATACCACGCCCTCACGTCTGAAAAAAATACTCGAAGCCTCTAAAAAATAACCGACAATCATACATCCCATGAAACAACTCAATCTCTTTCTCTCCCTTTCGGTGTGCGGCCTGCTCACCCTCGCCCCACAGTCGTGCAATCAGAAAAACGACGAATCACAGCTGAAATCGCCCGACGGCACAGCACTTACCTTCGATTCAGAGTCCGGCCTTATTAAGACCTCCGTTCCAGAGCGTCCGGAAGGTCAGGAAGATGTCGTTGCCCTGCGTCTCGCGCCAATGGACAGCGTCCGCGTAGGCTTTATCGGTCAGGGCATGAGAGGTCCCGGCGCAGTCTACCGCTTCGCCAACATCGACCGCACATCCGTCAAGGCCCTCTGCGACAAACACGCCGACCGCCTCGCCGCCGGACAGAAATACCTCGCCGAAGCCGGCCGTCCCGAAGCCGACGAATACAGCGGCGAAGAAGGCTGGAAAGAACTGTGCGAGCGCCCCGACATCGACCTTGTCTACATCGCCACCGACTGGAAGAATCATGTCCCGATGGCCGTCTATGCCATGGAGCACGGCAAGAATGTGGCTGTCGAAGTCCCTGCCGCAATGAATCTCGACGAATGCTGGCAGCTCGTCAATACCGCAGAAAAGACACGCCGCCACTGCATGATGCTCGAAAACTGCGTCTACGACTTCTTCGAACTCACCACCCTGAATATGGCACAGCAGGGCCTCTTCGGCGACATCGTCCATGTCGAGGGCTCATACATCCACAACCTCGAGGACTTCTGGGACGAATACGAGGGCAACTGGCGCCTCGACTTTAACGAAAAGCACCGCGGCGATGTTTACGCCACCCACGGCATGGGTCCGGCATGTCAGCTCGTCAACATCCACCGCGGAAACAAAATGGACTATATCGTCTCCATGGATACCAAAGCCGTCTCCGGCCCTAAAATCGTAGAGAAACAGGGCCGAGAATGCACTGATTTCCAGAACGGCGACCACACCATGAGCATGATTAAGACCGCCAGCGGACAGACAATCCACATACAGCACGACGTGCTCAATCCCCGTCCTTATACGCGCATGTATCAGGTAACAGGCACCGAAGGCTTTGCCAACAAATATCCCGTCGAAGGCTATGCTTTCCGCGAAGTCAAGGATTACGAAGGCGCTCCCGACCACGAAAACCTCTCTTTCCACGATTTCGTGCCCGAAGATGTCAAAGCCTCCCTCATGGAGCAGTACAAGCACCCCATACAGACCGAAACCGAAGCGACTGCACGCAAAGTAGGCGGTCACGGCGGCATGGACTACATAATGGATTACCGCCTCGTATATTGCCTCCTCAACGGGCTGCCCCTCGATGAAGACGTATACGACGCTGCCGAATGGTCGTCGCTCGGCGAACTCAGCCGCATATCTATCGCAAACAGCAGCGCTCCCGTCGAAGTGCCCGATTTCACACGCGGCGCCTGGAAAAAACTCAACGGCTACCATCACTATATGAAAGGCGAGTAAACCCCTCGCAGCAGGGTTAAGAGCCGTTAACATATATTATCGAAACGGCCCTGACCCTGCTTCAAAAAAGCGCCGAAATCACAAAAAACGTCAACAAGCGAAGCCTCCGCAAGGTTTTTCAAAAAAAAATCGTTAACTTTGCGAATTGAAATTTACATTAAAAATCTCTTCTCCTCAGCAATTTCGCTAATGGACGTAAAAAAAGTGCTTTATATCTCTCAGGAGATTGACCCCTACCTCACCGGCACCCCCCTCGGTGTATTCAGCCGCGAGCTATCACAGGGTCTTCAGGAAAAAGGCGCCGAAGTGCGCGCTTTCATGCCCAAATACGGTGCTATAAACGAGCGCCGCAATCAGCTCCATGAAGTGATTCGTCTGTCGGGCATGAACATCATCGTTGATGACACCGACCACCCCCTCATCATTAAGGTTGCAACACTTCAGCCCACCCGTCTGCAGGTATACTTCATCGACAATGACGATTTTTTCTACCGCCACAACTCCGCCAAGCACGAAACCGTCGACTGGGCCGACATTAACGATGAACGCACTATTTTCTTCGTCCGGGGAACTATCGAGACCGTACGCAAGCTCCGCTGGGGCGCCGACATCGTACATTGTGCCGGCTGGATTACAGCTCTCACACCCCTCTACATCAAAGTGAAGCACACCGACGACCTCTCATTCCGCTCCTCCAAAATCGTCTTCTCTCTCTTCAACGACAATTTTGAAGGAACACTTGACCATGAATTGGTACGCAAACTCAAAGAAGACGGATTCACCGACAATGAACTCAAAGCCCTTACCACAGGCGAAGGTGATGTCGACTACATAAAGCTCAACAAACTCGCCATAGACTACGCCGACGCCATCATCCAGAGCGCCGCCGACGTGGCCCCCGAACTCATAGCCTACGCCAAAGCATCCGGCAAGCTCTTCCTTCCCTACTCCGAAGACAAAGCCAATGCCGAAGCCTACAAAGAATTCTACACCTCGCTCTGAACATATTTCCCCGACACTACCGTCAACCAAAAATGAAATTCCACTTTCTCACCCTGCTCTGCGGCGTTGCCCTCTCGGCCGGTTTGTTCACAGCCTGCGACGACACCGCTTCTGAAATAGGTACATCGATAGCCGGTGCCGACGTCAAAATCGTTGTGGATTCATCATTCACCGCATCTGGCAAAACAGTGATAGTGAATACCATCCGCCCAAAGACATCCGTTCAGCTCATCGGCCGCATTTCCGTACCCGAATACGGCACTCTCGAGAGCGATGTCGTAACACAGTTCCTTCCCTCCACCGAACTCGACACTGCGGAGTTTACATACGAGAACGTAGACTCAATATTCCTCAACCTACGTTACGCCAACTCCGCCTTTATCGGCGACTCCGTAGCACCCATGCAGCTCTCGGTATATCCGCTCACGAAGCAAATCACTTCCGACATAACCAGCAGCTTCAACCCCGACGGCTACTATAATCCCACACCTCTGGGTACACGTATATACAACGCCTCAACATTCAAAGGCGAGACAACCACTTCCAAAGAAATCGATGTCAAGCTCCCCGTCGAACTCGGACGTCGCCTCTTCAAAGCATTCGAGGACAACCCCTCCGACTATGCTAACGGCCAGATTTTCGCACGCGATGTATTCCCCGGACTCTATCTCCGCAGCACATACGGCAGCGGACGCCTCACACAGGTCACCGTATGCGCAATGACAGTATATCTGCGTAAAATCTACACTCCCGCAGGCGAAGAAAAACCCGATACAATCGACGCCGAGCACCTCTATTACCTCACCACCCCCGAGGTTGTGAGCAACAACAACATACGCTACACCATGTCCGACAAGCTCCGCGACATGATTGCACAGGGACACACCATGATGATTGCCCCCTGCGGCTCCGAAATCGAATTCACATTCCCTCTCCAGGACATCATCAGCGCATACCGCGGCCATAAAGGCATAGCCGTAATCAACGGCCTCTCCATGAGCATTCCCGTGGACAGCATCGAGAACCGCCTCGGCGTAACCCCTCCCCCTTATGCCCTCATGGTCCTTAAAAAAGACCGCGACGAATTCTTCGCCAAGAACAAGCTCACTGACAACATAACCTCCTTCTACGCCGCATACAACTCCGCCACCGCCACTTACGACTTCTCCTCCATGCGCTCCTACATCACCACCATGCTCGAGAAGGACGAAATAACTCCCGAAGACTACACATTCTCCCTCGTTCCGGTCAACGTAAGCTTCGAGCAGCTCGCAAACAGCGGAAGCTACTATTATTACCAGACAACCACCAGCGAGACCGAAAGCGAAATCCAGCCATACGCGACATCTCCCGTAATGGCCGACGTTCACATCGACAAAGCCAAAATTAAATTGACTTACAGTTTGCAGACTCAAAAATAATCGCTATCTTTGCATCCGCAAAAGCGCTGATGCACAACCGCCGCAATAGCTCAGTCGGTAGAGCATTTCATTCGTAACGAAAAGGTCGTGGGT
>CAJUKF010000044.1 GCA_910587355.1 uncultured Muribaculaceae bacterium | reverse complement strand
ATACTCGCCCTTTTCTAAAAGGCGACTGCATCAACGTCTCCGCTGAATAGTTACTTATTAGGGTATGGGCTGTTAAATAATATTAAATAGTGGAGTCCTATCGGAGTGGGTATTGTCTGGATGTAAAAAACAAGGTAATTTTGTTGCGTTAAACTTTACATAATTACTTTTATACTTTACAATATGGCTTTAAACAAGACCGTTTTGTTGCCCCATAGATGGCAGAAAGTGGGATGGTGGATGATAGTTGCCTCAGTCGTACTTGCCGCTGCGATTGCAGTGGTGGAAATTAATGGTATCCGAGCAGGTTTCCCCATCATGGCGAGCTGGATTCCGGCAGTAGCGGGACTATTGCTTATATGCCTTTCGCAGGAAAAGACGGAGGATGAATATATACGTCATCTGAGAGGTAAAATAGTAAGCATAATTGTGGCAATCGCCATTATCGCGAAGATGACGACTATGATTGTCTCGCTGATTTGCAATAATTTCGGATGGGTGCCGGTCACCATATATTTTATGGGGCTCTCCATCCTCTATAATCCGATTGTCCTCACAGTGGGTTATATCATCGCGTTAAAGCTGTCACTCTACTTCATTAACCGCAAGATGAACAGGTATGCTGAAGAATAACATACGCGTAGAACGTGCCATACGCCGCATTTCTCAGCAGGAACTTGCTGAGGCAATCGGCGTATCACGTCAGACAATCTTCTCTATCGAGAACAACAAATATATTCCGAGCACTGAGCTGGCACTCAAGCTGTCGGCCTATTTTCGAAAATCGGTCAATGACCTTTTCCAGCTGTCGGATACGGATTCGGCAATGTAGAAGCTAAAGCCTTTACCGCGATGCCGACGGCAACGTCTACATGTCCGGCGGTCGCAACTCAGTGTCATCCGGTAATATCAACTTCATCGTCTGGCGATAGCGCTCGCCGGCGTTTCATACATCAGATAAAGTATTTCATACAACGCCCGGCCAATTCGTTTGCCGGGCGCTTGTTTTATGCGAAATTTGTGGTATAAATCATCACAGACAATGAAGTACATTATCCCTGCCATAGCTTTGGCTGTTGCCCTGTTGGCCTCGTGTTCGGGTGGCTGTAGGCCCGAATCAGCGGTTCACGACGAACGGAGAGCCGTATATTACTGGAAAACCGTTTTCCAGTTCGACAGCACCGACATTACTTTCCTTAGGGAGCATAGAGTCGGACGCATGTACATACGCATGTTCGATGTCTGTTTCGACAGCGAAGCCATCGAATATGAAGAAAAGGCCTACCCTAATGCCTCGATAAAATTCAGCGCTTGCGAGTCCCCTCTTTTGTGCGATACTACATTGGATATTGACTTTGTGCCCGTTGTATATATTACTGTCGACGCTCTTCGTGCCATGCGTGAGCATGAAGGAGTCCTTGCTTCTAATATTGTCACCCGGGTACGGAATATGTGCGAATACAACGGCGTGCCGGATGTGCGCGAACTGCAGCTTGATTGTGACTGGACCGCCTCGACCGAAAACTCATTCTTCTCTCTCTGCGATTCTGTCCGGCAGACTATTGCCGCGCTTGACTTACCCTGGCGGCTCAGTTCCACAATCAGACTTCACCAGCTTTCGCGCCCGGCACCTCCCGTTGACCGCGGTGTACTCATGGTCTATAATACCGGCTCTTTCAGTGACCCCGATGCGCGGAACTCGATTATCGACCCTGCCGACGTGGAGCCTTATCTGACGCACCTTCGGGCTTATCCTCTTCACCTTGATGTCGCTTATCCCGCTTATTCGTGGCAGCTCCTTTTTCACCATCGGCAGTTCGTAGGTCTTGTGAGGAACATGAACCTTACTGATACGGCAAAATTCGCTTTAAGGAATAAGAATGTCTATGAGGCAATCCGCGACTTTCCCTTCAATGACCGCATCATCCACAAAGGTGATGTTGTCCGTCAGGAAACATCGCCATACCAAAGTATTGCATATATCAGAGACATGATTGAAAAGCGACTTTCGGGCCGTCCGCACTCCAACATTATCTATCATTTCGATTCCGGTAACCTCTCAAATTATTCTTCCGATGAAATTGACTGCATACTTTCTGTCGCTCGTTAGTGCATTGCTGCTTCTGATTGTTGCCCTTCCTGCATCGGCCTGTGGCCCATATCCTCCAATAATTCCTACTCCCGATTATTTCAGACTCCCTGCTGACAAAGTCAAATCATCAACCGATTACGACCGCGAAGAAAATCTCTTGCTGTGGCAGGCTCTCACGTCCGACCGGATTCCGTTGAAAGATATCGAGCAGGCCGTCTATAAAGATTCCCGGGAAAAATTTGATGCCCATACCGGTTATTGGCCCCGCACGACCGACAATCTTTTCTACATCTACATAAACAATACCGGCGATGAAGAGATAATTGATTTTCTTTACACTGCAAAGAGTCTCGAGGAGCGTCGCCGTAAAATGAATTCTTCATGGTACTATCCGCGCAAGAAAGAATGGTCCGAAGAACACACCGATTTCGACGATATCATCGAGTCTTGCCGGGAGTACAGGGGTACGCGTCTGCGCGACCGCTATGCACTGCAGCTCACCCGTGCCTTATTTGCTTCGCACCGCTATGCCGAGTGTGTGGAGTATGTAGACTCGGCGTTCGCCGCCTTTCCAGACACCAATCTGTTCAAGCGTATGGCCCAGGAGTATGCCGAAGGAAGTCTGATTCGCCTCAAGGAGAACGGATTGGATTCGATTTTAGATGATGCCGGTGACTTTGATAGTCGTGTCGAGGCTATGGCGGCGGTTAATCCAGATTCGCCTCGCCTTATTGACTATATCCGCGCTAATGCTGACAATACCGTCGGGATGCTTCGGATAGTCCCAGTCCTCCGCAGTCTTATTAAAAATCCGAAAGCACTCTACAAAGGCGACTGGCTCTTTGCCCTTGCTTTTATAGGCTATGAATGTGAGTGCCGTCCCGAAGAAGCACGCGCACATATTTATCAGGCCATGCGGCAGCGTTTTTCTTCAGAAAATCTTCGCGACCTTGCCTGGGCATACAAAATGAAACTCGATGCCGTTGCCGGATATACCGGGTCGCTTGTCGATGATTTACGTTGGATTGAGGGCAAAGCCGACCCTTTGCAGGCTGATGCCGGCGAATGGGTGCGCCGGTGCCGTAATATCATCTATGAAAACTGGATTCCCGGATTGTGGCGTAGCCGTGACTATACCACAGCAATCCTCTTGTGCGGTTACGCGGATGCTTTTGATTGTGCTGAAATCATACACGCTGCTGATAAACATAATATGTCTGAAAGTGAAGGGTATATCAATAGCCATGACTACGGCAGCCTTTCTTTTCAGATGATGCAAAGCCTCTCGTCTTCGCAACTCGCCGCTGTATATGCCGGAGTTCGGGTTTCATCGCCGCTCAAAGACTTCCTGCGCCGTCTGGCCCCCGTCGACAGCGATTATTTCAATGAGCTTATCGGTACACTTGCGCTGCGTGAGGAAAATTACGCCAAAGCCGTGCAGTATCTCTCTTTGGTCAGCGATGACTACAACAGTTCGCTCAACATTAATACCGGAGGCTATCTTGCCTGCGACCCGTTTATTTTGTCTTACATCCACAGAAGCGGCTACACATTGTCTTACAAAGACGGGGAGTGGCTACCGGCGTATCACTATGCTGTCGCTCCATCTCCATATAATAATGCGAAACTTGATTTTGCACGGCGTATGCTCGAACTCGAACAGATGAAAAAACACGGACGCACGGCCGACGACCGCGGACTTGCCCGTCTGATGTATGCCGTCGGACGCATGAATTCCTTCGAGTCATGCTGGGCTCTGACGCAATACTGGCGTGGCTGGGTAGGGCTCTTCGAGCCTTCTCTGCAGTATTGGGAAGGCTCATTCTGTGAGCATAACTACGGATTCCTCTATGATTATGAGTATTCCGGCCGAGAGGAAGAGACACACAATATTTTCAGACAAGAAACCAATGCCGCTTTGTCTATGCTTACCACCGATGATGCCCGGGCCAAGGCTCAGTATCTCCTCGGTAATCTTAGAACTATCAAGCGCCGCTATCCCGGCACTCCCGTCGCTCAACGCCTCGCCACTTCCTGCGACAATTGGCACTCATGGCTGTAGGATCCTGAACAATTTATGACTATACCCTATTGGGTATAGTGTTGTGTATTTGAAATATTTTATACCCTTTATGGTGTAATTCATTTGAATTTTACTATATTTGCACCCTAAAAGGTATATTATCATGACGCAATTGGCTAACTACATAAAGATGATGCGTAAGCAGTTTGGACTTACGCAGCTCGGTCTGTCTCAGAAATCCGGAGTCGGATTGCGCTTCGTACGTGAGCTTGAGCAAGGCAAAGAGACCCTTCGTCTTGATAAAGTAAATCAAGTACTGGCATTATTCGGAGCCGTTATGGCCCCCGTAAAATCACAGAATTATGAAACAGGCGAGGATATATCTTGATAATAATGTGCTTGCCGGTTTTCTGACTGAAGATGACCGGGGATATGAATTCCGGTACGACCATGATTATTTGCAATCGGACGGAGCCCGTCCAGTAAGTCTGACATTGCCGCTTACCGATAAGCCATATCGTGATAAGGTCCTGTTTCCTTTTTTCGACGGCCTCATTCCAGAAGGCTGGCTGCTCGACATCGCTGAAAAGAATTGGAAAATTTCAGCTCGCGACAGATTCTCTTTGCTTCTCGCCTGCTGTAAGGATTGCATCGGAAACGTCAGTGTAGTACCCGTTGGACGTGAGGAGAATGACAATGTGTAAGTGTCTGTATTGCTATAAGCCATTGGCTGAAGGAGAGGTCGATTATCATAAATCCTGTGCGCGAAAAATATTTGAATCAGCATCGGTGCCGAAGTTGCCCTACACCAGAAATAATATCAAAGAGCTTGCACGCGAGATAGTATGTGCAAGTACTACGGTGACCGGTGTACAGCCTAAGTTGTCGATTGATATTGCAAGAGGTCATGCCGGTGAACCGCAACGTTTTATCATTGTAGGATTGTGGGGACGATTCATCTTAAAACCGCAGACGGAGCTTTATCCTAATTTACCCGAAAACGAGGACCTGACTATGCATCTGGCGGAAGCTGCCGGTATTAAGACCGTGCCCCATGCGCTGATAAGGTTTGCCGACGGTGAGCTGTGTTATATTACTCGTCGTGTCGACCGTCCAAAGAAAGGTGGTAAGATTGCCATGGAGGATATGTGCCAGCTATCCGAACGTCTTACTGAGGATAAATATAAAGGCTCGTATGAACGGATTGCCAGAATTATAAAACAATATTCAGCTGCACCTTTGCTCGATGTCGTCAATTTTTGGGAAGTAGTA
This sequence comes from uncultured Muribaculaceae bacterium, assembly GCA_910587355.1. Taxonomy (GTDB): domain Bacteria; phylum Bacteroidota; class Bacteroidia; order Bacteroidales; family Muribaculaceae; genus CAG-873. Next base: position 16,871 of record CAJUKF010000044.1, on the reverse strand, counting down.
CTGTTTTCATGGTTGACCGGGAATGCCGACATGCACTTGAAAAACTTCTCGCTCTTTTGCCCGGCAGACAATTATATATTGACGCCTGCATATGATTTGTTGTCGACTTCCATTGTGCTATCCGATGATAATGAAGAACTGGCTCTGACTCTGAACGGAAAAAAACGGAAGATAAAACGAGAGGATTTTGAACAAGCTATGTACGAAAGTGGAGTGGATAAGAAAGCGATAGCAAATCTATTCAGTCGTTTTTCTGATGCGTTGCCCAAATGGCGTACTCTGGTACAGGAATCCTTCCTGCCCGAAGAGTTGCGTGTAATCTATCTTGAGAAGATTGAGATGATGTCTGAAAAGATATCAATTACGAAATAATTACTCCGACAATAATTATTACGTAATAATTCTTTACATTTGTGGTGCGATGGCAGACGCGGCCTTCACGGGCCGCTGTCTTTTATGCGCTTTTCCGGCTTGAAGCCATTTAACCTGAACCATAGAATCTAAAACCATTACCACAGATGAACAGCGACAGACGCACGTTTCTCAAGACCCTCGGCGCACTGGGCCTATTTACCATTGTTCCCCGTAAAGTGCTGGGCGGAAACGGATATATTGCCCCGAGCGACCAGCTCACGAAGGGTATTATCGGCGTAGGCGGCATAGGCCGCTCTTCCTATCACTTCACAAGTTCTCCGCAGTGTCGTCTTGTCGCAGTGTGCGATGTCGACCGCAAGCATCTCGAACAGGCCGTTGCTGCGGCGAAAAACAATCTCAATGAGACGGTGACGCCTTATCACGATTTCCGCGAGCTGATTAACGACCCCAATGTCGATGTAGTCCATATCGCCACTCCTCCCCACTGGCACGGCATAATGTCGGTCGAGGCCGCGAAGGACGGCAAGGACATATGGTGCGAGAAGCCCATGACACGCACTATCGGCGAGGGCAAGCGCGTCGTGGAGGCCGTACAGCGCTATAACCGCATTTTCCGTCTCAACACATGGTTCCGCTTTCAGGATACTTTCTACGGACTCGGCACAGAAGTGGCTACGCTCAAGAAGCTCGTCGACAGCGGTATGCTCGGCTGGCCCCTCAAAGTCACCGTCAGCGGTGCCACCGGTTTTGCATGGAAATTCTTCTGGACGGGCAAGAGCCACCTCACGCCCGAACCGGTGCCCGAGGAACTTGATTATGACTTCTGGCTCGGCCCGGCGCCGTATAAGCCGTACAATCCGCACCGCGTGCATCAGACATTCCGCGGTTACTGGGATTACGACGGCGGCGGTCTCACCGACATGGGCCAGCATTATCTCGACCCGGTGCAGTATCTGCTCGGCAAGGACGATGATTTTCCTGTTCGAATTGAAATCGACGCGCCCCAGCAGCACAGCGATGCCGTGGGAATATGGCGGCGAATCAAATACACATATGCCGACGGCTGCGAGATTATTCTCGAAGGCGAAGGCTTCGAGAGTGAAGGCAAGGTGCCGTATATCGAAGGTCCGAACGGCAAAGTGTACAAGGGCTTCGAGTGTACAATACCCGATGTGATGAACAAACTCGCCGAGCTCCCCGACCCCGAGCCGCAGCGCACCGATTTTCTCGACTGCATCCGCAAGCGTCAGAAATTCGCCCTCAATGAGGTCAACGGTTATCATAGCTGTACACTTGTCAATCAGGCTGCCGTGGGTCTGCGTCTGGGCAGGCGCGAACTGGCCTTCGACCCCGTTGCACAGATGTTTGTGGGCGACGATGCCGCGAACGCTCTCATAAATCAGCCCATGAGGGGTGAATGGACAATCTGACCCCGTGTCTGCAATCACGTTTTCAACAATGAAGAATCCTATGAAAAAATCAATTATAAGTCTGCTGCTGATTCTGGTGATGTGCTTCGGCATAAGCGCCTCCGCACAGACCGACAGCCGCAACCGCAAGCCTGAGACGGTAGTGTCGGACAACCTCGCACAGCTTCCGGCTCAGTCAGGCGAATCGTATGACAAAATCATGTCCGAGCTTGCCGGTACAGGCTCTAAAGGCATCGAATTGCTCGTCAACATGCTACGCCCGGCCGAAGAAGCCGATAATTCCAGAGCCGAATATGCTATCGACGGCATTGTGAACTACGTCTCCGCTCCCGGCCGAGAGGCAATGCGCCGTCCGGTTCACGATGCTCTCGCAGAGGCGCTTGCACGTGTTGACGATGTCAACAACAAGGCCTTTGTCCTCTCGCAGCTCAATAAAATCACAGTTCCCTCCGACTTCAGTCTATATAAAGGTCTGCTTGCCGACATAAATCTCGCGTCTTACGCCGCAGCTGGCCTCTGCACTATGCCGGACATCGACGCACAGCTTGCGGAGCTGATTGACAATGCTTCCGCACCGTCGGCCGAGCTCGCGCATATCGCTTATTACCGCCGGCTTCCGGGTGTTGAGCCCGTACTTCTGTCATGGGCCGTTTCCGGCGACAAGGCTGTTTCGGAGGCCGCTCTCAACGCGCTGTCAGTCTGCGGTTCGGCTGTGTCTTTAAAGACTTTGAAAACCGCTGCCCCGGACGCTTATCTGCAACTTCTTGCCCGTCTCGGCACCGACAAAGCTGTTGTAAAGGAGGCAAAAGAACTTATCAAAAGCAAAAACAGCGAGGCTATGCGCTGCGCCGGGCTGCGCCTGCTGCTCTACAGTGAGCCGGCCAAGGCTTCCGAAAATATAGTCAGGGCGCTCAAAGACGGCAGCGCACAGTATCGCCACACTGCCCTTGTCAATGCCATTCCGGCTGCCGGCGAGGGTATAGTCTCAGTAATTGCCGCCGGTTACGTCAAGTTGCCCGAAAACTCTAAAATTGATGTCATCCGCTGGCTTGGCGATATTCACGCTTCGGGGCAGATAGGCCTTGTCACATCTGCCGTTGCAAGCAGTAACAGCACTCTTGCGGTTGCAGCCGTAGAGGCCGCCTCGAAAATCGGCACTCCCCGTGCTCTCGATGCGATTCTTCCTTTGCTCGGCAACGACGGCGAATTGTCGCAGGCCGCGGCAAAAGCCCTCCTTACATTCAACGGCAATATCAGCCAGGGTGTGACAGAGTGCCTGAAATCCGACAATCCCGTCACTCTCAAAGCAGCCCTTTCGCTTGCATCCGCACGTCACATCCACAGTGCATGGAATGCTGTTGTCGCTCTTACTCAGTCATCTCTGCCCGGTGTCGCAGACAAGGCTTACAAGGCGCTCGACGGTGTTGCCTCAGCCGCCAATCTTTCCGAACTTTCGGGTATGCTTCAGGCTGCCGCTCCGAGCACCGTACCTATGATTCAGCGGGCAATGTTGAGCGCCCTCGCCCCGGAGTCGCCTTCGGCGCAGTATGATACCGTCAGTCGCCTGATGTCCTTGGCAAAGAATCCGTCTCTTTATTATCCAATGCTCGCGCAAGCCGGTACGCCCGACGCAGTCGAAGCGCTTGTTGGGGGATTTGAAGGCAACAGCCATAGCGCCGCCCTGCAGGCACTCCTCATGGTGGAGAATCCCCATGCCCGCGACACAATCTTCAGCCTTGCATCGAAGTATTCAGGCGCCGAACGCGACGCTCTGCTGGGCCGCTGGCTCACTCTTGTCAACAACTCCGGTCTCACTCCGGCTCAGGCCTATACGGCTTACAGTCGTGCGCTCGACCTCAATCCCGGCGAACCGGTGAAGAAAGAGCTTATTTCTTCGTTGGCGCGCTGCCCCGTCTTTCCTGCAGCAATGCGCGCAGCCTCATATTTCGGCGATGAGCACGATGCATATGCGGCTGCAAACGCCTTTGCCGAAATCCTGAAATCAGATGAACATCTGCGGCAGGGCGACACGCTCCGCGATGCTGCCAATGGCGCTCTCAAGGTATTCGGAGCCGAGAAAGCCAAGGGGGATGCCGATGCCGGTTATGCCGCCGATATGCTCCGCGGTCTGCTCGACAACTGGACTACCGTGGGCGGTTACCGTCCTGCCGATGCTGACGGTTCAGCCGATGTCAGTGCTCCTGCTGTCACGGTCGGTAAGAATCTCGAGAATTTCGAGCTGTGTTTCGACTGGCTCGGCGAGGGCGATGCTGTCGTCACTCTCCGCTCCATGCCTCTCGTGCTGCTTTCGGCTGCAAACGGCATCACTCTCGCAGGCAGCGATGTCGTGGTGCCCGCTTCACGTGGCTGGAACAATATATATGTGAAGATGACCGACGACCGCTTTTTCCTTGATGTAAACGGCGAGGCCGTTGCTGTCAATCAGGTCATAAACCGTATCCCCGGCACCGATAAGACAGCCCCTGCCGAAGGTGAGGTCAGCATCGTTTCCGACGGCGGCAACGGGCTTGCTCTGCGCGCGCTCTATGTAAACGAGCTCCCTGCTACGCCCGTATGTACTCTCAGCCCCGAGGAGACTGAACAGGGCTTCGAGCTCCTTTTCGACGGCCGCTCGCTCGAAAATTTCCACGGTAATATGTCGAACTACGTGCCTCAGGACGGCAACATTTACGTCACTGCCCAGTATGGCGGACACGGCAATCTCTATACCAAAAAGAACTACAGCGACTTCATATTCCGCTTTGAGTTCTTCTTCGACGAACCGGCTGTCAACAACGGCATCGGCATACGCACCGGCCGCGATGTCACAGGCGTTGATGCCGCTTACGAAGGCATGGAAATACAGATTCTCGACCATGACGACCCCGTCTATCAGGGATATAACTATAACTTCACCGGCCTTCATCCTTACCAGCAGCATGGGGGTGTCTATGGCATTGCTGTGCCTAAGCATATCGATTTCGGCCCAATCCGTCAGTGGCATACCGAGGAAATTAAAGCCGTCGGCGACCGCATCACTGTCACTGTTGACGGCGAGGTGGTGACCGATGTCAATATTCGCGAAATCACTCAGGGTCACAACGTTGCACCCGACGGGAGCAATAACAATCCTTATACGCTCGACCACAACAATCATCCCGGCCTTTATAATAAGGAAGGCTATATCAGTTTCTGCGGTCACGGTCCCGGCCTGAAATTCCGCAACATACGCGTCCTTGACCTTTCGAAGAAGAAATAATCAGAGCCTCATCCGTATGTGGCGGATGAGGCTCATAACCTAATCTTATCACTCATGTCACAAGGTTAAACAATGTTAATTATTTTGCTATCCAAAATAAATGTACTAATTTTGCGCGTGAAAAGGAAAGGCCCTTAAGAGGGCGCTCCGACGAGGACAGATTTGGCTGCTTGCAACCTCATGAAAAAATGCTAAAATCGCCATAAGCCGGTAACCTGCGCTGTGAAGCGTGTGTGCGCGGCCCGAAGGTTTTAGGTTTTTAGTTTTTAGTAGTTGCGGCAGTAACCCAATGAAGTCCGGTCAGGACAGCCAAGCAGGGTACTACCGCTTAATTTTTTTTGTATACCAATCCAATAGAAAGGAAAAATATAATGAGCTATCTCTTCACCTCAGAATCCGTTTCAGAAGGTCACCCCGATAAAGTGGCCGACCAGATTTCCGATGCCGTACTCGATGAATTTCTTGCCCGCGACCCTCAGTCTAAAGTCGCATGCGAGACCCTTGTCACTACCGGTCAGGTAGTTGTAGCCGGCGAGGTAAAAAGCGAGGCATACATTGACATTCAGGGCACGGCACGTCGTGTAATCAACGAAATAGGCTATAACCGCTCCGAACTGCTTTTCGATGGCAACTCCTGCGGCGTTCTTCTCGCCGTTCATGAGCAGAGCCACGACATCAACCGAGGTGTCGAGCGCGAAAAACCCGAAGAGCAAGGTGCCGGCGACCAGGGCATGATGTTCGGTTACGCCACAAACGAGACGCCGCTTTACATACCCCTCACCCTTGCTCTCAGCCATGGTCTGCTTATGGCTCTTGCCGACATTCGCCGCGAAGGCCGTGAGATGAAGTATCTACGTCCCGATTCCAAGAGCCAGGTCACAGTGGAGTATGACGACAACGGTCGTCCTCTACGTATCAACACAATCGTGATTTCTACCCAGCACGATGAGTTTATCAATGCTGAAGCCGAAAATATATCGCAGGCCGAGGCCGACCGTCGCATGCACGACATCATTACCGACGACGTCCGCAATATTCTCATTCCCCGTGCCACTGCAGGGCTGCCCGAAGACCTTAAGGCACTATTCGCGCATGATTATATCCTCCATGTCAATCCTACAGGCAAATTCGTCATTGGCGGTCCTGCAGGTGACACAGGCCTCACAGGCCGTAAAATCATTGTCGACACCTACGGCGGACACGGCGCTCACGGCGGCGGCGCCTTCTCGGGCAAAGACCCCTCCAAGGTAGACCGCTCGGCCGCTTATGCCGCCCGGCACATAGCCAAGAACCTCGTCGCTGCAGGCATCGCCGACCGTATGCTGGTTCAGGTCGCATATGCAATCGGCAAAGCCGACCCCGTGAGCATCAATGTCGACACCTTCGGAACCTCGCATGTCGCACTCTCCGATGCAGAAATCGCACAGCGCATTGTGGCACACGAGCACGACACCGCCGACACCCCTTACGGCAACATCTTCGACCTCCGTCCATATGCCATAGAGCAGCGGCTCAAGCTCCGCAACCCAATTTATCGCGAGACAGCCTCTTACGGACACATGGGCCGCACACCGCGCACCGTCATCAAGACATTCGACGGCAAAGACCGCGAAGTAGAGCTCTTCACATGGGAGAAACTCGACGGCATCGACTTTGCCCGCCGCGTCTTCGCCGACGTCCTCGCCTGATTTTGTGCATAAAAAAGTAACACATTCGGCTCCCTCATCTAGGATGAAGGAGCCGCTTTTTTCATTTCTTCTTTCTCACATGCTTTACCGCATGAATCGTGGCCACAATCACCATTATGGAGCCGATTTTGCCATGAATCCCTCCGAGCGGTGAATGACCGTCCCCGCACAGCCATTGCACCGTTGCCGCAACGCCGCTTACCTCTGTCAGCAGAAATACCCACCACAGTATCCGTGTCATGGTGTTCCTGTTTTTGGAAAACCGCGAGAACCAGTTGCTCTTTCTGTTGTGCAGAAATATATGGTAGAAAGCCAGTCCCGTAAGGAATACACCAAGTGCAATGTGTACCCACACCGACCATGCGTACTTGCCGCCTGTTGCCTCCAGCTGTATTCCCGATACCAGCATCACGACCAGAGCGGCTGCAAGCCATCTGTTGCAGACCTTTAGTTTTGTAGCTGTATTCATAATGGTTTCGTAATTGAAAATATCGATTGCGGACACGCTTGCACGCACTTGCCGCAGCCTATGCAATCGTCCGGAGCAACTACTTTTGCGTGACGGTGCCATAGAAAATTCACTTTGCCGAATACGTGTCCGGGGCATACGTCCACGCACTTCCAGCAGGCTATGCAGTCGTGCGACGACGATGCCGTTATGTGTTTTGTCACTTTTACAGGGACATTATTATGCCTTTTCATTACAGAGTCTTTTGCATTTGTTTTTACAAAGGCAAAATTACAGCTTGCTCTCATTCCCTGGAATGGCTCCGGTGAGGCAAAACTTGTACTAATTAAGGTTTTTGCGATATTCCGAAGGCGATTTTCCTGTGTGCTTTTTGAAGAGCTTCGAGAAATAGACATAGTCGTCATACCCGAGCTCATAGGCTATTTCCTTAGACGACAGTGATGTACATGTGAGCTGACGGCGTGCCTGTGTCATCATGAGGCTGCGTATGTACGCTCCTGCGCTAAGACCCGTCGCACCTTTCACCGCTTCATTGAGATATACTTCCGATATATTTAGCATCTCGGCATAAGCCGCGGGCCTTTTCTCCTCCTTGAGATGTACTTTCAACAGCTTTCTCAGCCGCAGTGTAATCGCTCTGTACCGCCCTGCCGCGCGGCGTTCCGGCACGTCGAGCGACGCGAGCGCAATGCTTTTCACTGCCGAAGCCAGCGCAATGGCAATCGCCCTGTTTCTGATGTTTCTTTCTGTCATCGCGCATAGCGCGTCAATCTCCTTTACCCCTTCGCCGTCAGGCCGGAACGGGGTCGGCGACACAGAGTATTCCTCGATTGTCCGCGCCTCCGTCTCCGTCAGTATTTCAGGTGAAAAGGCCAGCATCCACCCGTCGGCATCCCATATTTCTCCGTTCGGTTTATTATGTACCTGCCACGGAGATATTATCAGCATATCACCTGTTTTCAGTACACTCCTTTCAAAATCAATCTCCACCGAAGCCTCGCCCTCGGTCAGCAGAACCATTATATAATAATCGTCACGATGAGCGTACGGCTTCATCGTCGTTTTACCAAACTGGCCGAAGCGCTTTACAAAAACACCCGTGTCCGATATTTGTTGCATCCGTGAAAACGGTATATTCCGAGGCTTTGCCATATTCATTCTCTTATACTTGTACAAAATTAGGTAATATCCCCGGATTTACTATTATTTTTGTCCCATGCTCATAGCTACAGCTATGCTCAGCCGCCTCGGTCATTCCCCTCGTAATTATGCTTTATTATATATTATTATGTTTTTTATATCTCGCGTTTTTGTTGTAAATTTGTAAGCATAAACAAAAACGATATATGACATTTCAAGAATTAGGCGTAAACGACGCGCTGCTGCGCGGCATTGCCGACATGGGCTTCGAGACACCCATGTCTATCCAAGAGAAAGTTATCCCCAGTCTTCTCGACGGTGACTGCGACCTCGTGGGCCTCGCCCAGACCGGCACCGGCAAAACTGCCGCTTTCGGTTTGCCCGTAATTCAGCGTATCGACACATCGCGGCGTGTGCCCCAGGCGCTCATTCTGGCCCCCACACGCGAGCTTTGCCTCCAGATAGCCGGTGACCTCGCCGACTTCTCAAAATATGTCCCCGACCTTGTCGTGCTTCCCGTATACGGCGGCAGCAGCATCGAAAGTCAGATTCGCGCGCTCCGTCAGGGCGTGCAGATTATCGTAGCTACGCCGGGTCGTCTCATCGACTTAATCAACCGCGGAGTGGTGCACCTCGACGATGTGCATACCGTCGTGCTCGACGAAGCCGACGAAATGCTCAACATGGGCTTTGTCGATTCTATCAACGATATTCTCTCCCATGTACCCGAAAATCGCAAGATGCTCATGTTCTCGGCTACGATGCCTGCCGAAGTGGCAAAAATCGCCAAGCGGTTCATGCACAATCCCGAGGAAATCGTAGTAGGCACACGCAACGAGGGCGCCAAGAACGTGCGACATATCTACTACATGGTCAACGCACGCGACAAGTATCTCGCGCTCAAACGTGTGGTCGACAACAACCCCAATATCTACGCAATCATCTTCTGCCGGACGCGCCGCGATACTCAGGAAATTGCCGACAAACTTATTCAGGACGGCTATAATGCCGAGGCTCTGCACGGCGACCTCTCGCAGCAGCAGCGCGACATAGTCATGAAGAAATTCCGCGACCGCGTAATCTCACTCCTTGTGGCAACCGACGTGGCCGCCCGTGGTCTTGATGTCGACGACCTCACTCATGTAATCAATTACGGCTTGCCCGACGATACGGCCGTCTATACTCACCGTTCGGGCCGTACGGGCCGTGCCGGCAAGACCGGTGTCTCCATAGCCATAATCCACTCGCGCGAGAAAGGCAAGCTGCGCGAAATAGAGCGTATAATCGGCAAGAAATTCGAGCGCAAGGAAGTGCCTACTCCCGAACACATCATCGAGAAACAGCTCTATAATCTCGCCGACCGCCTCGAACGAGTGGAGGTCAACGAGGACGAAATAGCAAAGTATCTTCCCGGTGTCATGCGCAAGCTCTCGTGGCTCTCTACCGAGGATTTGCTCAAACGTGTACTCTCTCTTGAATTCAACCGTCTGCTTGATTACTATAAGGACGCTCCCAAAATAGACTTTATTGACGAAAAGCCCGCGAAAGAACCTAAAGAGCGCAAAGAACGCAAGGAGCGCTCCGACCGTGACAAGGACCGCCGTACCGCAGAGCGTGGCATGGCGCGTATATATGTCAATCTCGGCAAGGGAGATGGTTTCTACGCAGGCAATCTGATTGATATGCTCAACAAGAATGTCAACGGTGCCCGTGTCGACGTGGGACGTATCGACCTCTTGCCATCTTACTCGCTTTTCGACGTGAAGAAAGCTGATGCAAAGCGTGTCGTAAGTGCTCTCAAGGGCCTCGAATTCTTCGGCAAGCGTGTTTTCAGTGAAATCGCAGACCCTGACCGTGACTATGCTGCCGCTTCGGGCCGCAAAGCCAAAGGAAAGGATAAAGACAAGAAAACGACCGACCGTAAAGGCCGTAAATCATAATCAGCTGATGAAATTGTCTCGTTTCATAGTATCTGTCACCGCTGCTATGGCATTATTGGCGGGTTTTGCTGTTGAAGCTCGTACCGCCGCAGACTTTTTCGTGTCGGCTCCCGATGAGGTGTTGCCGTTGGTGCCCCAAAGCACTCGCCTTGATATGCTCGACTATTTTTCGAGCGGACTGTCCACTACATCGCCAAACGCCACGCGTGGACGAGCCCGAATCATGCTCAACGAGCCCACGAAACTTCAGGCCGAGCTTTCGCGCGACAGCAATATACAGATAGCACTCTTCCCTGCCGAAAGAGATACTGTTGTCGCTGTCATCGAGACGGTGCTCACGCCTGTGGCCGATAGTTCTGTGTCGTTCTACGACACGTCGTGGAATCTCCTCGCTCTTACGATGCCCTCTCTTAAACCGATTGATTTCGTGCCTGAGTCTCTCAGGAAGGAGGCATCCAAAGCTGAACTCCCCGATGTCGTGTTCGGCAGGATTGATTTCAATCCGGAAACAGGTTATCTGACGGTGAACAATACTACGGCAGGGTACTATGCGGAGCAAGACCGTCCGGATGGGCTCGCCCTGATGAGTACCTCCATCCAATATGCTCTACGTGGCAATCGTCTGCGAAAGGTCGCCAATACTTCAGACAAATGAATAAACCAGCACACAGCGCAATCACTCTCGCCCAACTCTCGCAGCGACTTTCGCGTGCCATTATGAGTATGCCGGGTCTGACTGACGTGTGGATTACAGCAGAGACTTCCGACCTTCGGTCTTCTGGCGGCCACTGCTATATGGAGCTGATTCAGAAAAATCCTGTTTCCGGCATGGTAGAAGCCCGCTGTCGTGCTGTAATATGGGCCAATACTTTCGCCCGGCTCGGGGCTGCGTTCTATGCTGCTACGGGCACCCGGCTCCGTTCCGACATGAAAATCATGGCGCGTGTGTCGGTCAGTTTTCATGCGGCGTACGGCCTGTCTCTGGTTATCACTGACATTGACCCCGATTATACCGTTGGCGACCTTGTGCGCAAGCGCAACCAGATACTTGCGCGTCTCAGAGAGGAGGGTGTCGCCGACCTCAATCAGTCATTGCCGTGGCCTTCGGTTCCAAACCGCATTGCCGTCATTTCGGCAAGCGGCGCAGCCGGATACGGCGACTTCGTGAAGCATCTTCACTGCAATCCGGCCGGCCTGAGATTCGACACAGAGCTTTTCACTGCCTCTCTTCAGGGCGAGAATACCTCTCCAAGCATCATTGCCGCACTGGAGAGCATCATGGAGCGTGTGGATGACTTCGATTGCGTTGTCATAATACGCGGAGGCGGTGCCGTGAGCGACCTGGCTTCGTTCGACGACTACGACCTGGCCGCAAATGTGGCTCAGTTCCCCCTCCCGGTAATTGTAGGCATTGGTCATGAACGAGATGTGACTGTACTCGACTTCGTGGCCAATACCCGTGTGAAGACGCCTACCGCGGCGGCTGAGTTTCTTATCGGACGCATGTCGGAAGCTCTGGCCCGCGTGCGGGACATCGGTGTGGAAATCATGCGCGCCGTTACGGCTTCCGTTGCAGCACAGAAGCACCAGCTCGCATATTACAGCGGCAATCTGCCGGCCCTCGTCCGTAATGTTCTCGAGCGCAACCGTCAGCTCGTCGGTCCCTCCGTGTCGGCTGCCGTTGCTTCGGCTGTCCGCGCATCTCTTTTGCGCCGCCGCGACCGCCTTGATGCTCTCGGCGAGATTCTCGATGCACTCAGCCCCGAGGCTACAATGCGTCGTGGCTATTCCATAACACGATATGACGGGCATGCGGTCACCGACGGAGATAATGTTCCTGCCGGTGCAATCGTGGAGACAACGTTTGCCAGCGGACGCGTAATTTATTCTGAAACAATTTCTTCAAATGGAAAATAATAATCAGGCACTTTCATATAACGAGTCTTTGGCCGAGCTCGAAAAAATTCTCTCAGAGCTGCGTGCCGACAATTGCGATGTCGACAAGCTCGCTGAGCGTACACGCCGTGCCGCCCGGCTGCTGAGCGATTGCAGGGCGAAGCTCACCCGTACCGAAGAAGAACTTGCGAAGGTGCTCGACGAACTCGATTCTGCCATAGATGCTTAACGTCACTTCGCTCGCAAGGCCTTATTTTGCGCATCTGCGCAAAGGAATGGAGGCTATTGCTGTCCCGGCTGACACCGAGGCGGCACAGCGCCGTGTGCTTTCGTGGCTCATGCATAAGGCCAAAGCCACGGCGGTAGGCGAGAAGTATGGTTTCGCTTCTCTGTCATCATATGAGGATTATGCCAGTAGAGTGCCTGCGGTTGACTATGAGGCCGTGCGCCCCGAAGTGATGCGTATGGTCCGGGGGGAGAAAAACGTCCTGTGGGCCGGCCGGTGCCGCAGTTTCGCGCAGTCGTCGGGTACGTCGGGCGGTAAGAGCAAATTCATTCCCGTAACTGACGCATCTCTCCGCATAAACCATTACGCCGGAGCGGCGCTCTCTGTCGCCGCATATCTCGGCGGGTATCCTCAGAGCCGCCTGTTCGGCGGAAAAAGCCTCATTCTCGGCGGCAGTTTCGCCAACGAGCTTGCCGATGTTCCGGCCGGAGTATGTGTAGGCGACCTTTCGGCAACTCTGATTGCCCGCGTCAGTCCGGCTGTCAATCTTTTCCGTGTTCCCGACCGGCGCACCGCGCTTATGGCCGACTGGACAAAAAAGCTTCCCCTGATAGCTGCTAAGGCCGCAAAAGAGGATGTCACGAACATCTCGGGCGTCCCCTCATGGTTTCTTACGGTCCTTCAGACTATTATAAAAGATACCGGTGCCTCTGTAATTCACGACGTATGGCCGAACCTCGAAGTCTTTTTCCACGGCGGTATAGCCTTCGGTCCCTATCGCGAGCAGTACCGGGCAATCACCGATGTCTCGCGTATGCGTTATCAGGAAAACTATAACGCCTCGGAGGGCTTCTTTGCCATTCAGGACACTCCTGACTCCTCGGCAATGCGTCTGCTCACCGATATCGGTGTTTTCTATGAATTCCTCGCTCTCGGCGACGAACATCCCGTACCGGCATGGAAGGTTGAATCCGGACGCATCTATGAGCTAATCATAACTTCATGCAACGGCCTCTGGCGTTACCGTATCGGCGACACCGTACGCGTCGAATCTGTCGAGCCTCTTCGTATCACTATTGCCGGGCGTACAAAAAGTTTTATCAACGCTTTCGGCGAGGAAGTCATGGAGTGGAACACCGACGCGGCTCTCACGTCGGCATGTAAAACCACCGGGGCTTCCGTCGCAAATTATACAGCCGCTCCCGTTTATGCCGACGGCGGACACAAAGGGCGGCATCAGTGGCTCATCGAATGGAATCATGAGCCGGCTTGCGATATCTCCACTTTCGCAGAACTTCTCGACCGTGAGCTCCAACGCGTCAACTCCGACTATCAGGCCAAGCGTTCGGGGGGCATTTTTCTCGACCCGCTCGAAATAATTTCTGTGCCGGCCGGAACTTTCGACCGATGGCTCGCTTCGACCGGTAAACTCGGCGGTCAACGCAAGGTTCCGAGGCTCTCCAACAACCGCGACATCGTCGATTATATCCTGAAATTTCAACAATCTTAATTTAATATTTTAAACATGAGAATTCGTCACATTTTAACATTTGCATTGCTCGCTGTGGCATCACTGGCAGCAAGCGCTGCAACTCCGAAGTATATCTTCTACTTCATCGGTGACGGCATGGGCATGGGTCCCGTAATGGCTGCCGAAACCTACAACCGCACTATCCTCAACAATCCTAACCGCCTGCTTATGATGCAGTTTCCCGTTGCATCCGCTGCCATGACGTACTCGGCATCTTCGAACGTAACCGACAGCGCCGCAGCAGGAACTGCCCTTTCCACAGGCACAAAAACCAAAAATTCCATGCTCGGCATGGCTCCCGACACCACCGATGTTTACTCGATTGCTGTCGACCTCGCCAAACTCGGCTATGGCATAGGTATCGGTACGACTGTGGCTGCCGACGACGCTACACCCGGTGCTTTTTATGCACATGTGCCCAATCGCGGCATGAGCTATGAAATTGATACGCAGTTCGCTACTTCTGGTGTGACTTTCCTTGCCGGCGCAGGCCTCCGTTCTATCAAGAACGATAAAGGTGAGTACACCGACGTGCTCGACCGCCTTGCTGCCAACAATTATCAGGTAGTATACGGTCCCGACGGCATCAATGACATCAAGTCCGACAAAGTGGTGCTTCTCTCACCTATCGGCACTGATGCCAACAACGCCGGATACACTATCGACTCTATCGCCGGCTCTCTGAACATCACGCAGATTACCGAAGCCTGTCTCAAACAGTTACAGAAAACTTCGCCAGAACATTTCTTCATGATGATTGAGGGCGGTAATATCGACCATGCTCTCCATGCAAACGACGGCGGCGCAGCTATCAAGGAAATCCTCAGCTTCAACGAAGCCCTCGAAGTAGCTTACCGTTTCTATCAGCAGCATCCCGACGAGACTCTTATCGTCGTTACTGCCGACCACGATACCGGCGGTATGTCGCTCATTGGCCCCAAAGGCGCCAAGGGCGGTCTCGCAAACATTGATTATCAGCGAGTTTCAAAAGAAGTCTTCGGACAGTACTGCGAGGGCATTCTCCGCAGCCGCATGGTTTACACCTGGAACGATATGAAGGAATACCTTTCCGACAAACTCGGTTTCTGGTCACACATCAAGCTCTCCGACAACCAGACCGACAAGCTTAAAGACCTCTTTACCCGTACTTTCGAGCTCCGCAACACCGCCGACCAAAAGACACTCTACGCCAACTTCAATGCTTTCGCTGTCGAAGTATTCCGTATATTCAACGATGCCACCGGCCTCGCTTTCACCACCACAAGCCATTCGGGTAACCCCGTTCCCGTTTACGCTGTCGGTGCCGGTGCCGATGCCTTCAAGGCCCTCAACAACAATATCGACATTCCCCGTGCAATTCTCCGTCTCGTGAAGGAATAACACATATCCGTCAATAAAAAAGCCGCACTTTTTAAGCCTGTATCGGGCTGTGAAAGTGCGGCTTTCGTTATTGGTCCGTATCCTATTTCAGTCTTTCCATGTCTTGAAGAAGGGGTGAGCCTCAGTGTTGAGCACGCATCTGTCAAGGCTGAATGCTTCCTCGGGGGCAAAATATAGATAGCAGTATTTCAGTGTCTCGGCGAAGAAAAAGCTTTCGAGAGTGTCCCATTTGTCCATTGTGCGCACATCGCTGATTTGAACATATCCGTTGTCGGTCTGGCAGTGTTTCTCTATGGCGTCAAACATTGTCTTGCCCATTTGGTAATATTGCGGGTCTTTGGTATAGTGCCACAGATAGTAGTTTGCCTCGATAGCTTCGGGACGAGCCATATAATAGGGCGAAATGACGCTCATGTTATTATAGTCCACGAGTTCAGGCTCAAGTCCGTGCATATTCCACATTCTGTTAATGGAGGCCTGCAGTTTACGGGCATCCTTTACGTTCTTGTCAAGACAGAGACAGGCGCCGTAGAAACAGTCGAGAGCGCCGAATACAGTGCTCGTCCTCTTGCCGGTCTCCATATCGGCGTGACCGTACCAGAAGCCGTTCTCGTGGTCATCTGCCAGATATTTTGCTATTCCTTTCTTGCAGGTGTTCCACATCTTCTTCAAATCTTTGTCTCCGAAGAGCAGCCAGCCTTTGAGCAGATACTCGTAGTATGCGTCGATACAGCCGCTCAGGTGTGCGTCTTTGTTCGTCCACTCGCCCGTTTCCACATTAATGTTGGTGCCGACAAGATTTGTCTTCGGGGCGCGACGCTCATAGACGGCCACAACACCTTTCTTGCATTTCTCATAATATTCGGGTTTGCCGGTGAGTTTGCTCAGCATTCCGTATTCCAGCAACATAGACCCCACTTCGCACGGGTTTGTGATTTCGCCGCGTACGGCGCCTGTGCGCAGATTCACCAGACGGTAGGGCATTCCTGTCGGTGATTCGAAGACGGGCATCATGCGTTTTGCAAGGTCTTCGGCCAGTGCGAGAAAACGTGAGTCACCATCAAGCTGATAGGCCGAAAGAAGGCCGCCCATAATGCGAATCGCTATTTCAAATTGCTGTATTTCAAGGTCTTTATCGAAATTGAGCTGACTAAAAATCAGCTCCTTGGCTTCGTTTTTCTCTTTCTCGAGGCCCATAATGCACATTGTGCTGTATGCGTCGACGGGAGTCATCAGAAGAGGTTCTGCATACCAGTTGTGACCTTTCTTTGAAATCGGATTTACGGCATCCAGTCCCCATGCATACTCCTTGTAGGCGTTCCATGCCTTGCGGAAAGCGGTTTTTACCTTTTCGGCATACATTTCTTTTTCGGTTACGGAGCCGGGAGTCACAGCCTGCGCACCTGCGCAAATAAACAGGAGGCAGAGAGCCAACGATAGGAAAATTCTTTTTTTCACGGTTTATTATTTAGGATTAGAGTATTTGCAAATGTAGATAAAAATCATGAGATTTTTACACCGGCAGAATAAAAAATCA
>CAJUKF010000043.1 GCA_910587355.1 uncultured Muribaculaceae bacterium | reverse complement strand
GCCGCGCCAGTCCTTCATAGAGGGACCGTCAACAGTCTTCTGAGTAGCGGTAGTGGAGTGTACGGTGGTCATGAGGCCTTCCTTGATGCCGAATTTGTCGTTGAGGACTTTGGCAATAGGAGCAAGGCAGTTAGTGGTGCAAGAAGCGTTCGAAACGAACTGCTGGCCTGCGTATGTGTTGGCGTTCACGCCGCAAACGAACATGGGGGTGTCGTCCTTCGAGGGAGCAGACATAACCACGTATTTAGCGCCGGCTTCGATGTGAGCCTGAGCTTTTTCTTTGGTGAGGAAAAGACCGGTCGATTCAACGACGTATTCAGCGCCTACGGCGCCCCAGCCGATTTCAGCGGGGTTCTTGCAAGCTGTAACGCGGATGTGCTTGCCGTTTACGATAAGTTCGCTTTTTTCGAGGTCGTATTCAACGGTGCCGTCGAACTGGCCGTGCATTGTGTCGTATTTGAGCATGTAAGCCATGTAGTCAACGGGGAGAAGGTCGTTGATGGCAACTACTTCGATGTCGTCACGCTTTGTCGAAGCACGGAACACGAAACGTCCGATGCGGCCAAAGCCATTGATACCAATTTTTGTCATAGTGGTAATGTTGATATTGGATAATAAACTGTAATGTATCAGCGTGTTATGTTTGGGTTGTAAGGCTTTGTCACGCCTTGTTGAGGTGTGATGCCTTTTAGCCACCGCAAAATTAATGAAAATTTTCGTTATTACAATTTTTCAGGCTGTTTTTTTATTAAGAAAACTTTGCTTAAATTTGTACGCGGCTATAGCGGTGAGTCAGATGTTCAAACAATCTGTGCCCCGGTTATGTTGTACAAAAATAGTTTAAGTTCCCTAAAGAATATAATTATGAAAAAATTCCTGAGCGAGTTCAAGGAATTCGCAATGAAAGGCAACGTAGTCGATATGGCTGTCGGTGTGATTATCGGTGCAGCTTTCGGTAAAATCGTTACATCGCTTGTGAATGATGTCATCATGCCTGTGATTGGTGTCCTTACAGGTGGTGTGAATTTCTCTGACAAGAAATGGATTATACAGCAGGCCGTGGCCGACGGCGAGACTATCGTTACCCCCGAGGTTGCCGTCACATGGGGCGCTTTCGTGCAGACTGTCATTGATTTCATCATCATTGCTTTCTGTATTTTTGTCGCTATCAAATTCATGAACAAGCTTAAGCGAGCTCCCGAACCGGCTCCCGCTCCTGAACCCGAAGCACCGGCCGCTCCCACTCAGGAAGAACTCCTCACCGAAATACGCGACCTCCTAAAGAAGGAAGTCGAGAGCAAATAAGCGATGGAGCTTCAGAAGCCCGTTTTTCTCATAGGCTTCATGGCTTCGGGCAAGACGACTCTCGGCCATGCTGTGGCCGCAGCGTTGCCCGGCATTACTTTTGTCGACCTCGACGAGGCCGTTGAGGCCGAAGAAGGCTGTACGGTGGCACAGATATTCGCCGAGCGCGGCGAAGAGGGCTTCCGTGCCCTCGAATCGGCCATGCTGCGGAAGACGGCCATGCCCGGCGCGCTTATTGCCTGTGGCGGCGGCACTCCCTGCCGAGCCGAGAATATGGATTTCATGCTCTCGGCCGGTACCGTTGTGCGACTTGATGCCTCGTCCGGCACTATTGTGAGACGACTGCTTGAGGCCGACCCTGACAAACGGCCTCTGGTGAAAGCCTGCATGGGTTCGCCCGAACTTCTGAAACAGAAGGTAGAACAGATGATGAGCGAACGAAGCCGCCATTACGGCCGTGCGCCGTATACTTTCGATGCCGACCGGCTTGACGACGAACAGCAGGTGGCCGACGCCGTTGAACGTTTCCACAAATTATATCTCCAATAAACCCGGATAAACAATAACCCACATGAACGCCCCGATACCTCTTGAAGAAGTGCTGCGAGTAAACGCCGACACACGCAAGGCAACAATCGGCCTACCGGCATCGGAAAGCGCCGGAGACCACCGTTTCCCTCTTACACCCGAGGGCGCAGGGCAACTTGTGGAACGGGGGTTCAGAGTGCTCATGCAGCATGGCGGAGCCGCCCACATCCATTATACCGATGAAGCATATGCCCGCTGCGGAGTGGAACTCGTAGAGCGTGCCGAGGCTCTCGGTGCCGATATAATAGTATATCTTGCCGCCCCATCGGGCGCTGATTCGCGACTTATTAAACGTGGTGCGCTCTTGCTCACATTCATGCAGTCCACTGACGGCATCCGTCTTCAGCTCGAAATGCTTCTGCGCCGCCATGTTATAGTTCTCGACCTCGGACGTATACTTGACGAGCACGGCAACCGGCCGTTCGCCGACATACTCCGCGAGATAGACGGGCGCGCCGCTATTGCCGTGGCCTCGTCGCTGCTTGCCGATGCTGTTCACGGCAAAGGCATACTTCTCGGCGGCGTGGCCGGTGTGATTCCCTGCGAGGTGGTGACAATCGGTGCCGATATGGCCGCATGTGCCGCCGCCCGTTCGGCCATCGGTCTCGGTGCGACGGTGCGGATGTTCGACAACGATGTCTACCGTCTGCGCGACGCACTTCTGCAACTCGGCCCCGGTGTGACAGGTTCGAGCCTGCATCCGCGAGTTTTTGAAAACGCTCTGCGCTCGGCCGACATAATAGTGGCCACAGATATACAGAGCCGCCATGCAATCATCGGCGCCGACATGACGCAACTGCTCAAGCGCGGCGTGATTTGCTTCGACCTAACGAAGCATCCGGGGGATGCCTTCCCTTCGCTCCAGACAATTGACCTCGACCTCGCTTCGCCGTCGGACAACGACCCTTCGGTTCCAGGGCGCCTGTGCTACATAAACGCCGGAAATGCCGTGCCGAGAACCGTAGCGATGGCGCTGAGCAATACCTTCACCGCGATGCTTGATGACATACTTGTGTGCGATGGAGTTGCGAACGCTCTCAAACTCAACAACGGACTACGCCGTGCTGCCATTCTTTTCCTGGGCAAGTGTGTCGACCCCGATACAGCACGAGTGCTCGGAGTTCGGCCTGTGGATATAAATCTTTTTCTACAGTTTTCCTGAATGGCACCTGCGAAAGGCAAATATTATACCGTATGGGTCGGAGTCGAGCCCGGAGTGTACGATTCGTGGAGCGAGGCACAGCTGCAGATACTCCATTTTCCGGGGGCCCGATACAAGTCGTTCAAGACTCGCGAGGAAGCCATCGAGGCTTATCGCGGCGACCCTCAGGAGCAACTCGGTTTAATAAAGTCGATACTCAGTCATGCCGATGGCGAACGTGCGCTGTGCGCTCCTAAAATTGACGGAATACGTGACTATACGTCGATACCCGAAATACGGCTTGATGCGATAGCTGTAGACGGTGCCTGTGCGGGCAATCCGGGCCGGATGGAGTATCGTGCCGTACGTGTAATAGACAGAACCGAAATTTTTCATATTGGCGCTATGAAACCTCTGATTGGCACCAATAATATAGCCGAGTATCTCGCCATGATACATCTTGCTGCACTCCTTGCCAAATCCGGCGATACAACGACACCGATTTATACCGATTCGAAAAATACTTTCGCATGGCTTCGGAAGGGCAAGTCTCATACAACTCTTGAAGAAAATCCCAAAACGGCTCCTACACTTGAACTGTTGCGAAGAGCTGACGCATGGCTGGCGGCCAACGGGCCTATCCGCAACCCCATATTAAAATGGAAAACGGAATTATGGGGAGAGATACCAGCCGATTTCGGCCGTAAATAAATACTGTAAAACACTTAATACACAACCTGCATACTGCGTAAAACATGGCACGAAAACTAAATATCCTAAAAAACGACCCATGGCTCGCGCCATATGCGCCGGCTATCGAAGGCCGACACAACGACGTGCTCCGCAAAGAACGTGAACTGACAGGCGAAAGCGGCTCTCTGAGCGACTTTGCCAACGCTCACAAATATTTCGGTCTTCACCGCGTGCGCGGCGGCTGGGTTTTCCGCGAGTGGGCTCCCAATGCCACCTCAATCTGCCTCACCGGCGATTTCTCCGGCTGGAAAGAGCTGCCGGAATATACACTTCACCCAGTCGAAGGCGGAATGCCCGGCGTTTGGGAAGTGAAAATGCCCGTCGACGCAATCAAGAACGGACAGCTTTACAAAATGCTTGTAAAATGGCCCGGAGGAAAGGGCGAGCGCATACCGGCATATGCAACCCATGTGGTTCAGGACCCTGACACGCACATATTCTCAGCACAGGTATGGGCACCGAAAACAGCATTTAAGTGGACCGACGCAGCTTTCGTGCCAGATACCGCTCCCTTGCTCATTTATGAGTGCCATATAGGCATGGCTCAGGAGAAAGAAGGCGTGGGCACATACGACGAGTTCCGCACCAACGTACTTCCGCGAATAGCCGCCGACGGCTATAATGCCATTCAGATAATGGCCATTCAGGAGCATCCCTATTATGGTTCGTTCGGCTATCATGTATCGAATTTCTTCGCCGCATCGAGCCGTTTCGGTACTCCTGAGGAGTTGAAAAAACTCATTGACGAAGCCCACAGCAAAGGCATCGCCGTGATTATGGACATCGTGCACAGTCATGCCGTGAAGAACGAAAACGAAGGCATAGGAGTACTCGACGGCTCTCCGGACCTGTATTTCCACTCCGACCGTTCGCGCCGCGAGCATCCGGCATGGGATTCGCTCTGCTTTGACTACGGCAAGAATGAAGTGCTCCATTTCCTGCTGTCCAACTGCAAATACTGGCTGGAGGAATATCACTTCGACGGCTTCCGCTTCGACGGTGTGACCTCGATGCTTTACTATGACCACGGCCTGGGCAAGGCTTTCGGGTCGTACGGCGACTACTACGACGGCGGTCAGGATGCTGATGCAATCACATATCTTACGCTCGCCAATCTGCTCATTCATCAGATTAAACCGGCTGCAATCACGATAGCCGAGGAGATGAGCGGTATGCCCGGTCTGGCACTTCCCTTCCGCGACGGCGGAATCGGTTTCGACTACCGCATGGCAATGGGTATTCCCGACTACTGGATAAAGACTCTCAAGGAGAAAAAAGACGAGGACTGGCATCCGACTTCCATTTTCTGGGAGCTTACCAACCGTCGTGCCGACGAAAAGACGATTTCGTATGTCGAGAGCCACGACCAGGCTCTTGTAGGCGACAAGACCGTTATTTTCCGCCTGATTGACGCCAAGATGTACTGGCACATGATGGTTGGCGACAACGATGCCGACGTGACACGCGGCATAGCTCTGCACAAGATGATACGTCTCGTTACACTATCTACAATCAACGGCGGATATCTCAACTTCATGGGCAATGAGTTCGGACATCCCGAGTGGATAGACTTCCCGCGAGAAGGCAACGGCTGGAGCTATAAATACGCGCGCCGACAATGGGACCTCGTCGACCGCGATGACTTGCAATATCGCTATCTCAACGCCTTCGACAACGCCATGATTGAGCTTGTGTCGCGCCGTCATAATTTCCAGGCCAAAGCCATACGAAAGTTATGGGAAAAAGATGACGACCAGGTGCTCGTGTTCATGAGAGGCGACCTTATATTCGTGTTCAATTTCAGCCCCACGAAGAGCTATCAGGACTATGGAATTCTTGCCCCCGGCGGAGTTTATTCCGTGGTCCTCAGCAGCGACAATCCCGATTTCGGCGGGTTCGGCAACATAGACCAGAGTGTGGAGCACTTCACCAAGCCCGACCCGCTTTTTGCGCCGGCCGGAGTGGAGCGGCTGATGCTTTATCTGCCGGCGCGTACCGCCATGGTGCTCCGCAAGCATCCTGCGCGCCGCAAACGCTGAATCAATGACTTCATATGACTTCCGGCTTGAAACTTTTTTTTGGCCGGAAGTCAAAATATTCTTACCTTTGCAAAACCATCGCCCGAATGGCGGAATTGGCAGACGCGACGGTCTCAAACACCGTTGGGGAAACCCATCCCGGTTCGAGCCCGGGTTCGGGCACAGACAGGCAATCTTTCTCGGTTGCCTGCTGTTTTTTTTGTATATATGCTTGTTATATCGGGCAAATAGACTAAATTTGCGCAAAATGCAGCAGTTTGGCTGTATCTATCCTTACCTTTAATTCTAATGCTTATGAAAAAATCATTGCTTGCTTCATTGTTCATGCTTGCCTCAGCATCGCTCAGCGCAATGGCTGATGAGCCTATTGCAGCGACGGCATTCACCGACTGCGACTGCATCAGCGGTCACTTCCCTGCCGCGGTGCTCGACGGCGATGCCAGCACCTATTTTGAAACGACCAAAGACAAGTACACCTGGGTTGGTCTTGACCTCGGCGAGGCCCATGTGATTACATCAATTAATATAGTAAAGCACGGCGAATGCCAGTTAGGCGTTTTTCAGGGCGCCAACAACCGCGACTTTCTGGATGCAATTCCACTTCAGCTGATAAATCAGGAAATCACCGGAACTGATGAAGCCGTGCTGGATGTGACGTGTTCGCGCGGCGTCCGGTATGTGCGCTATGTCGGTCCGGCAGGGGCACATAGTAGTATAGCCGAAATCAAAGTGTTCGGCACTCCAGGCGCAGGCGACGAATCGCATCTGTGGCAGGTGACTAACCTTCCGACCGTGGTGGTGAACACAGTGAACTCCGAGGAGCCCTATGACAAGGAGCATGATATAAAGGCGAACATTATCATCATCTCGGAGAACGGTGCCGAAATACTCGACAAGCCCGGCACAATACGCGAGCGCGGCAACAACTCACGCACTTATCCCAAGAAGCCATGGCGTCTGAAATTCGACAAGAAAACCAATGTGCTTGACTCACCGGCAAAGGCCAAGAAATGGACGCTGATAAATAATTACGGCGACAAGATACTTGTACGCAATATCCTCGCATTCGAGACTGCCAGGGCGTTGGGCATGGAGTATGTGCCGTTTGCACGTGCTGTCGATGTGATTCTCAACGGCGAGTATAAAGGTACCTATAACCTGTGCGACCAGGTGGAGGTGAATGCAGGCCGCGTGGATGTTGAGGAGCTCACCGCATCCGACACTGACCCCGAAATCATCAAGGGCGGTTACCTTGTGGAAGTAGATGCCTATGCAGGCAGTGAGCCCCAGTGGTTTCAGTCGGCACACTACGGTATTCCTGTGACTATCAAATCGCCTGATGAGGACGAAATCACGCCGGCGCAGAAGCAGTACATTACCGACCTCTTTAACAAGGTGGAAACCGCACTCAAACCTACAGACGAATACGATGCATACGACCCCGTCACGGGCTACAGGAGCATATTCGACACGCGTTCGTTCATACAGCACATGCTCACTAACGAGGTGGCAAGCAACACCGATATATACTGGAGCACATATATGTACAAGCGGCGCAACGACCCGAAACTTTATACGGGCCCGGTGTGGGACTTCGACAATGGTTTTGAGAATGACCATCGTACATATCCTGTGCCTCAGACGTGCCCGGACTGCTTTATGTGGCAGAGCGGAAGGATTCCGTTTGCCGGAGGCATGGGTAATTTTGCAAATCGTATTCTTGTCACCGACCCCACGACTAAGGCTGAAATCAAGGAAGTCTGGGCAACGGCCCGACGCAATGGTTTCTCGGCAGAAAGCCTTAACAAACGAGTTGACGAGCTCGCCGCGGAAATCGATGCCTCGCAGACACTAAACTTCAAGCGCTGGCCGATTCTCAATGACAAGGTGCATGAGAATCCGCGGGCTGCGGGTTCGTTTGCAGGCGAGGTGAAATGGGTTAAAGAATATATAGCCGCACGAATACCGCAACTTGACCGTATTATCGGCTACGACCCTGATAAGGATAATGTGGAGACTGCAAAAGTAGCCGCAGGGCGCATTGCTGTTATAGGCAATTCAATTATAGCCGACGGCTTCGCGGAAGGAACATATTGCACTGTCTTTACAGCCGACGGCCGCACTGTGGAAACCTTTGCAGCCGGTGCTCAGTCGCGTTCTCTCGCATCGGGAATCTATATAATCCGCGCAGGCTCACAGACAGCAAAAGCTGTAATCCGGTGAGGTTTTAAGACATCTGTTTGCCTGAGGACCCGTGAATAAACGGGTCCTCAGACTTATTATTCTGCGACAAATCGGTACACAACCGCGACAAACCGAAGGTTTGACAAGTATTTGACACCTTTTGTCCTGCGGAATTACTCATTATATAGTGCGTAAAAGCTAAATTTGCATAAAACGCGCCGGTCGTGTCGGACCGGTTTTTATCTTTAACCTTCATGCACATGAAAATTTCTACACTTGCATCATTATTCCTTCTTGCTTCTGTTTCTATATAGTGCGTAAAAGCTAAATTTGCATAAAACGCGCCGGTCGTGTCGGACCGGTTTTTATCTTTAACCTTCATGCACATGAAAATTTCTACACTTGCATCATTATTCCTTCTTGCTTCTGTTTCGTTTCCTGCAATGGCAGACGAGCAGATTGCGGCGACAGCCTTTACCGACTGGGATTATACCAGCGGTCACGGGCCTGAGACGGTACTCGACGGCGATATCAACACTTATTTTGAGTCTGCGAAAACCCAGTATACGTGGGTCGGTCTGGACCTCGGGGAGCCACATGTTATTTCGTCGATTAAAATAGTCAAGCACGGCGAATGCCAGCTCGGTGTTTTTCAGGGCGCCAACAAGCGCGACTTCTCGGATGCCATTCCACTGAAGCTGATTAACCAGCGAATCATAGGTACAACTGAGGCCACTCTGAGCATTATCTGTTCGCGCGGAGTGCGCTACATCCGTTATGTGGGACCAGCCGGTGAGCGTTCGCGTATGGCTGAAATCAAAGTTTTCGGCACGCCTGGCGCAGGCGATGACTCGCGTCTGTGGCAGGTTACAAACATTCCGACAGTAGTTGTGAATACCGTCAACTCGGAGGAGCCTTACGACAAAGAGCACGACATCACAGCCAATATAATTATCATATCGGAGAACGGTGCCGAAATTCTCGACAAGCCCGGTACAATCCGTGAGCGCGGCAACAACTCCCGTACGTATCCCAAGAAACCCTGGCGCATCAAATTTGACAAAAAGACAAATGTGCTCGACTCACCGGCCAAGGCCAAGAAATGGACGCTTATAAACAACTACGGCGACAAGACGCTCATGCGTAATATCCTCGCATTCGAGACCGCAAAAGCTCTCGGTATGGAATTTGTGCCGTTCGCACGTCCTGTCGATGTGATTCTCAACGGCGAATATAAAGGTACATATCAGCTCTGCGACCAGGTTGAGGTGAACGAGGGCCGCGTTGATGTTGAGGAGCTTACAGCAGAGGATACCGACCCTGAAATCATCAAGGGAGGTTATCTCGTAGAGGTTGACGCTTACGCCTACAGCGAGCCTTCGTGGTTCGAGTCGGCTCACTACCGTATCCCTGTGACAATTAAATCTCCCGATGAAGACGAAATTACTTCCGCGCAGAAGCAGTATATCACCGACCTCTTCAACAAGGTGGAGACTTCAATCAAACCTACGGATACCTATGATGCATATGACCCCGTTACGGGCTACCGCAGTATCTTCGATACGCGCTCGTTCATCCAGCACATGCTTACCAATGAATTTGCCAGCAACACCGACTGCTACTGGAGTACTTATATGTACAAACGGCGCAACGACCCGAAGCTTTATACCGGCCCGGTGTGGGACTTTGACCTCGGCTTTGAAAACGACCGCCGTACTTTCCCGGTTGTTGAATCATGCGGCGACGGTTATCTGTGGCAGACACGCAAGGGCAGCTTCGCCGGCGGTATGTATAATTTCGTCAACAGAATTATCGTGACAGACCCGACAACGAAAGCTGAAATCAAGGAAGTCTGGGCCCAGGCTCGCCGCAACGGTTTCTCTGCAGAAAATTTCCTTAAACGTGTAGACGAAATCGCAACCGAAATCAATGCCTCGCAGCGTCTCAACTTCAAGCGCTGGCCTATTCTGGGCCAGAAAGTACATGAGAATCCGCGTGCGGCCGAAACATACGAGGAAGAGCTCGCATGGATGAAAGAGTATATTGCTGACCGTTTCCCGCAGATGGACCGCGTGATTGGCTACGACCCCGATAAAGACGGGGTTGAATGTGCCGAAGTGGCAAAAGGCTATATTGCAGCGGTAGGTAATTCAATTGTAGCCGATGGCTTCGCAGAAGGCACTCTCTGCACCGTCTACACTGCAGACGGCCGTGTTGTAGCTACTTTCGTGGCCGGAACTCCTTCGGCTTCTCTTGCATCGGGTCTCTATATAGTACGGGCAGACTCGCTGACTGCAAAACTCATTATCCGATAAAAGATTGATTAATTAGTAAAATCCTTCCGGCTCAGGTGCTATGCGCACTTGGGCCGGAAGTTTTTTAGCGGGGCGTGGATAAGGTCTTTAAGGACCTTAAGGACTTTAAAGACGTTAAGGACATAGTAGTTATAAAACAGGGGCGCGCCTCGCGATGAGGTGCGCCCCTGAGTGTTATTGTGATGTGTTATCAGTCGTTGACGAGTTCTGCGGCTTCTTCAACGCGGCGTGCGTTGGAGTAGTCGGCGAGAACTGCGGCATCGTCATCGCGGCTGCCTACAACGAGGCTCTCGTATTCGCGCAGACCCGTACCGGCGGGAATGAGGTGACCGCAGATAACGTTCTCCTTCATGCCTTCGAGAGGGTCGGATTTGCCCTGAATAGCGGCTTCGTTGAGCACCTTGGTCGTTTCCTGGAAGGAAGCAGCCGAGATGAAGCTCGAAGTCTGGAGGGCCGAACGTGTGATACCCTGAAGAATCTGCTCTGAGGTTGCGGGCTGAGCGTCGCGGACTACAACCTGACGCAGGTCGCGCTGTTTGAGAATCGAGTTCTCGTCGCGCAGACGGCGTGCTGTGATAATCTGGCCTTCCTGAAGGTTTTCGCTGTCACCTGCATCGACAACCACTTTCTTATCCCAGATGCGGTCGTTCTCTTCCATGAAGTCGCGCTTGTCGACAATCTGCTCTTCGAGGAAGTTGGTGTCGCCTGCGTCGAGGATTTTGACCTTGCGCATCATCTGGCGTACGATAACCTCGAAGTGCTTGTCGTTGATTTTCACACCCTGCATACGGTAAACGTCCTGCACTTCGTTCACGATGTACTCCTGAACGGCCGTCGGACCCATGATATTGAGAATATCGGTGGGAGTGATAGCGCCGTCGGAGAGGGGAGTGCCTGCGCGGACGATATCGTTCTCCTGCACGAGAATCTGCTTGGACAGAGGCACGAGGTACTTCTTGTTTTCGCCGAATGTTGGGATAACGGTGATTTCGCGGTTGCCTCGCTTGACTTTACCGAATTTGACCTGACCGTCGACTTCGGATACAATGGCGGGATTCGAGGGGTTACGGGCTTCGAAGAGCTCGGTAACACGGGGAAGACCGCCGGTGATATCGCCGGCACCGCTGGTTGAACGGGTGATTTTAGCAAATGTCTCACCGGATTTGATTTCGTCGCCTTCCTTGAAGATGAGGTGTGCACCCACAGGCAGAGAGTAAGTGGCGAGGGTTTCGCCTGCTTTGCCGAGAATGTCAACGGAAGGTACGTGCTGACGGTCGCGCGACTCGATGATTACGCGGTCCTCGGCCATTGAGTGGCCTTCGGTATCGTTGCGGAAAGTGACACCTTCGATGAGGTCGGTGTAGTGTACCTTGCCGGTGAATTCGCTGATGATGACGTTGTTGAAGGGGTCCCATTCGCAGATTACGTCGCCGGGCTTGATAGTGTCGCCTTCGTTGAAGAAGAGCTTCGAGCCGTAAGGAATGGCGGCGCTCATGAGCTGCATACCGGTGTTTTTGTCGATGATGCGCATCTCGGCGAGACGTCCTACGACTACGCGCACTTTCTTGCCGTCGGCAATTGCAGTTGCGTTTTCGTCGCTGCCTTCGAAGTCGACAGTGCGAAGCTCGTCGATTTCGAGCACGCCGTCGTATTTCGAGGTGAGTTTGGAAGTTGCCGATACGTTGGTTGCCACACCGCCGACGTGGAATGTACGGAGGGTAAGCTGAGTACCGGGCTCGCCGATAGACTGTGCTGCAATGACACCGACAGCCTCGCCTTTCTGCACCATGCGGAGGTTGGCGAGGTTGCGGCCGTAGCACTTGGCGCACACACCGCGACGGCTTTCGCAAGTGAGCACTGAGCGGATTTCTACGCTCTCAATCGGGGATGCGTCGATGCGCTCTGCTGCGTCGTCTTTGATTTCTTCGCCGGCAGCGACGATGAGCTCGCCTGTCTGCGGGTCGATGATGTCGTGAACGGATACACGGCCGAGGATGCGCTCGCCGAGAGAAGCTACGACTTCGTCGTTGTTCTTGATAGCGGTGCATACGAGACCGCGGAGAGTGCCGCAGTCTTCCTCGTTGATGATTACGTCGTGAGCCACATCGACAAGACGGCGTGTAAGGTAACCGGCGTCGGCTGTCTTAAGGGCGGTATCGGCAAGACCTTTACGGGCACCGTGTGTAGAGATGAAGTATTCGAGCACGGAGAGGCCTTCCTTGAAGTTCGCAAGAATCGGGTTCTCGATAATCTGACCGCCTTCGGCGCCTGCTTTCTGCGGCTTGGCCATAAGACCGCGCATACCGGCGAGCTGACGAATCTGGTCCTTCGAACCACGGGCGCCCGAGTCGAGCATCATGTAGATGGCGTTGAAGCCCTGGTTGGCTTCGGTCATCTGTTTCATGAGCACGCTTGTAAGCTTGGCGTTGACGTGTGTCCAGATATCGATAATCTGCTGATAACGTTCCTTATCGGAGATGAAGCCCATGTTGAAGTTGTCCATGACTTCCTCAACCTGCTTGTAACCGTCGTTGACAATCTGCTCCTTCTCCGGCGGAATAAGCACGTCGCCGAGGTTGAACGACAGACCACCCTTGAATGCCATGTGGTAACCGAGGTTCTTGATGTCGTCGAGGAACTTGGCGGAACGGGGGATACCGCAGCGCTTGATGACGTTGGTGATGATGTCGCGGAGCGATTTCTTGGAGATGAGCGTGTTGATGAAGCCCATTTCCTCGGGAACGTACTGGTTGACGAGCACGCGGCCGACCGAGGTGTTCTCCACGATATGGCGCACTTTGTTGCCGTTTTCGTCAACATCATTGACGAGCACCTTGATAGGAGCGTGAAGTGTGACGCGGCCTTCATTGTGAGCGATGAGAGCTTCTTCGGGACCGTAGAATGTGTGGCCTTCGCCTTTGTCGCCGGGACGGAGCTTGGTGATGTAGTAAAGACCGAGCACCATATCCTGCGAGGGGACGGTGACAGGAGCACCGTTGGCAGGGTTGAGGATGTTGTGCGAGCCGAGCATGAGGAGCTGGGCCTCGAGTACAGCCTCATTGCCGAGGGGAAGGTGAACGGCCATCTGGTCACCGTCGAAGTCGGCGTTGAAGCCGGTACATGCGAGGGGATGGAGCTGGATAGCCTTGCCTTCGATGAGCTTGGGCTGGAATGCGAGGATACCGAGACGGTGAAGTGTCGGGGCACGGTTGAGGAGAACGGGGTGACCTTTCATCACGTTCTCAAGGATATCCCATACGACGGGTTCCTTGCGGTCGACAATCTTCTTGGCGCTCTTGACAGTCTTGACAATGCCGCGCTCGATGAGCTTGCGGATGATAAACGGTTTATAGAGCTCGGCTGCCATGTCTTTGGGCAGACCGCACTCGCCCATCTTAAGTTCGGGACCTACGACGATGACCGAACGGGCGGAGTAGTCGACGCGCTTACCGAGAAGGTTCTGACGGAAGCGGCCCTGCTTGCCTTTGAGTGAGTCGGAGAGGGATTTGAGAGGACGGTTTGCGTCGCTCTTCACGGCGGATGACTTGCGCGAGTTGTCGAGCAGGGAGTCGACGGCTTCCTGAAGCATGCGCTTTTCGTTTCGCAGAATCACCTCGGGTGCCTTGATTTCGATGAGGCGTTTGAGGCGGTTGTTGCGGATAATCACGCGGCGGTAGAGGTCATTGAGGTCGGAGGTGGCGAAGCGGCCGCCGTCCAGAGGCACGAGAGGACGTAGCTCAGGGGGAGTGACGGGCACGGCCTGAAGAATCATCCATTCGGGCTTGTTGCGGTTGCGCGAAGCACGGAACGACTCCACAACCTGAAGACGCTTTAGGGCCTCGGTCTTGCGCTGCTGCGAGCCTTCCTGATTTGCCTGATGGCGCAGCTGATACGAGAGACTGTCGAGGTCGAGCTCCTTGAGGAGGTCGTAGATAGCCTCGGCACCCATCTTTGCAACGAACTTGTTGGGGTCTGTATCGTCGAGCAGCTGGTTTTCTCTGGGCAGCTGGTCGAGCACCTGAAAGTATTCTTCCTCGGAGAGAAGAGTGAGTTTTTCGATAGGGTTTGAAGCGGGACCTACCTGCATGCCTTCGGCTGCACCCGGATTGATTACTACGTAGCGCTCATAGTAGATAATGGCGTCGAGCTTCTTGGAGGGAAGTCCCAGGAGGTAACCGATTTTGTTGGGCAGGGAGCGGAAGTACCAGATGTGAGCCACGGGAACGACGAGACGGATGTGTCCCATGCGTTCGCGGCGCACTTTTTTCTCGGTTACTTCAACCGAGCAGCGGTCGCAGACAATGCCTTTGTAGCGGATGCGCTTGTATTTGCCGCAGTGGCACTCATAGTCCTTTACCGGACCGAAGATGCGCTCGCAGAAGAGACCGTCGCGCTCGGGCTTGTATGTGCGGTAGTTGATTGTTTCGGGCTTGAGCACTTCACCGCTCGAATTCGCCAGAATCTCTTCCGGCGAAGCAAGGCCGATAGAGATTTTGGAGAATACGTTTTTTGCTTTATTTTCTTTTCTAAAAGCCATATATGGTGTGGTGTATGTCAATTAGTTAATGAGGAGAGTTAATTCTCGAGGTTTATGCTCAGACCGAGACCACGGAGCTCGTGGAGAAGCACGTTGAGCGATTCGGGGATGCCGGGTGTAGGCATCGAGTCGCCTTTGACAATGGCCTCGTATGCTTTGCTGCGGCCGTTGACATCGTCGGACTTGATAGTGAGCATTTCCTGAAGTACGTGGGCGGCGCCGAATGCTTCGAGCGCCCAGACCTCCATTTCACCGAAGCGCTGTCCGCCGAACTGTGCCTTACCGCCCAGAGGCTGCTGGGTGATGAGCGAGTACGGGCCGATGCTGCGCGCATGCATCTTGTCCTCGACCATATGGCCGAGCTTGAGCATGTAAATCACACCTACGGTCGCAGGCTGGTCGAAGCGTTCGCCTGTTCCGCCGTCGTAGAGGTAAGTCTTGCCGTAGCGCGGCAGCCCTGCCTTGTCAGTCCATGTGTTTACGTCATCCATTGATGCACCGTCGAAAATCGGAGTGGCGAATTTCTCGCCGAGCTCGCGTCCGGCCCAGCCGAGGACGGTCTCGAACACCTGTCCGAGGTTCATACGCGAAGGCACACCCAGAGGGTTGAGGACGATATCGACGGGAGTGCCGTCGGCAAGGAACGGCATGTCTTCCTGACGCACGATGCGTGAAACGATACCTTTGTTACCGTGACGGCCGGCCATTTTGTCACCGACGCTGATTTTACGCTTCTTGGCGATGTACACCTTGGCAATCTGCATGATGCCCGAGGGGAGTTCGTCGCCGATTGAGATGTCGAATTTCTTGCGGCGCAGTTCGGTGTCGATTTCCTTGCTCTTCTGGAGGTAGTTGACGATAGTACGGCGGATGAGGTCGTTTTTGTGTTCGTCGTCAGTCCAGTTGGAGAGGCTGAGTGTATCGTAGTTGATGCTGCGGAGCACAGAGGCTGTGAACTTGGCGCCCTTGGGCACGATTTCGGAGCCGAGGAAGTCGACGACTCCTGCCGATGTGAGGCCGTTGGTGAGAACGAGAAGTTTGTCGACAAGTACACCCAGAAGTGCGTCGAGTTTCTCTTCGTATTCTTCGTCAAGTTTGGGCAGGAGAGCGTTGGCGCTCTTGTTCTTCTTGTTCTTCTTGGCGGCGCGCGAGAAGAGGTTTGTACCGATGACTACGCCCTTGAGGGAGGGAGAAGCCTTGAGGGAGGCGTCTTTTACGTCGCCTGCCTTGTCGCCGAAGATAGCGCGGAGCAGTTTTTCCTCGGGAGTAGGGTCGGACTCACCTTTGGGGGTGATTTTACCAATCATGATGTCACCGGGTATGACGTGGGCGCCCACACGGATTATGCCGCGTTCGTCGAGGTCTTTGGTTGCATCCTCGCTCACATTGGGAATGTCGGAGGTAAGCTCTTCCATGCCGCGTTTTGTCTCGCGTACTTCAAGCGAGTATTCATCGACGTGTACGGAGGTTAGGATGTCGTCGCGCACCACGCGCTCGTTGAGCACAATGGCGTCCTCGTAGTTGTATCCTTTCCAGGGCATGAATGCCACCTTGAGGTTGCGTCCGAGAGCGAGCTCTCCGTTTTCTGTGGCGTAACCCTCCGTGAGGATGTCGCCTGCCTTGACGCGCTGGCCTTTGTTGCAGATAGGACGAAGGTCGATAGTGGTGCTCTGGTTGGTCTTGCGGAATTTGGGTATGCGGTATTCTTTTACGGCGCTGTCGAAGGCGACGAATTCATCTTCTTCGGAGCGGTCGTAGCGGATGCGGATAGTGGTTGCGTCTACAAACTCAATCACACCGTCGCCTTCGGCCATAATCTGGGTACGGCTGTCGCGTGCGAGCTGAGCTTCGATGCCTGTGCCGACGATAGGAGCTTCCGAACGCATCAGAGGCACTGCCTGGCGCATCATGTTCGAACCCATGAGGGCGCGGTTGGCATCGTCGTGTTCGAGGAAGGGGATGAGCGATGCGGCGATGGATGCAATCTGTGAAGGCGATACGTCCATGAGCTCGACTTCGGAGGGAGCAACCACGGGGAAGTCGGCATCGCGGCGCGCCTTTACTTTGGTGCGGACGAATGTGCCGTCGTCGTTGAGCGGAGCGTTGCCCTGCGCGATAGTCTTGCCTTCTTCGATTTCGGCGGTGAGGTAAACCACTTCGTCGTTGTTGAGGTTTACGCGCGAGTCCTCAACCTTACGGTAGGGGGTTTCGATGAAACCGAGGTCGTTGATTTTGGCGTATACGCAGAGGGAGCTGATAAGACCGATGTTGGGGCCTTCGGGAGTCTCGATAGGACAGAGGCGTCCATAGTGGGTATAGTGTACGTCTCGTACCTCGAAGCCTGCGCGTTCACGCGAAAGACCGCCGGGGCCGAGGGCCGACATACGGCGTTTGTGGGTGATTTCGGCCAGAGGGTTTGTCTGGTCCATGAACTGCGAGAGGGCGTTGGTACCGAAGAAAGTGTTGATTACCGAAGAGATTGTCTTGGCGTTAATCAGGTCGATAGGGGTGAACACTTCGTTGTCGCGTACGTTCATGCGCTCGCGTATAGTGCGTGCCATACGGTTGAGGCCTACACCGAACTGGTTGTAGAGCTGCTCGCCTACGGTGCGGACGCGGCGGTTCGAGAGGTGGTCGATATCGTCAACATCGGCGCGGGTGTTGATAAGCTCGATGAGATACTTGATGATGGCGATGATGTCTTCTTTGGTGAGTACGCGTACATCGGGCGATATGGGGAGGTTGAGCTTGCGGTTGATGCGGTAGCGGCCCACGTCGCCGAGGTCATAGCGTTTCTCGGAGAAGAAGAGGTTGTAGATGACCTCGCGTGCGGAAGCGTCGTCCGGCGGCTCAGCGTTGCGCAGCTGTCGGTATATGTACTGAATGGCTTCCTGTTCGCTGTTGGTCGTATCTTTCTGGAGGGTGTTGAATATGATGGAGTAGTCGGTGGTGCCTGCATCTTCTTTGTGGAGGAGGATGCTGGGTACGCCCGATGCGAGAATGCGGTCAACGTCTTCTTCGGTGATGACGGTCTCGCGGTCAACGACGACGTCGTTGCGCTCGACTGTCGTTACCTCACCGGTATCGTCGTCGCTGAATTCTTCGGTCCATGTCTTGAGCACGCGGGCCGCGAGTTTGCGGCCGATGGCTTTCTTGAGGTTGGTCTTGTTAACCTTAACCTCTTCGGCGAGACCGAAAATATCGATGATTTCCTTATCGCTCTCAAGACCGATTGCGCGGAGCAGAGATGTGACAGGAAGTTTTTTCTTACGGTCGATGTAGGCGTACATCACGTTGTTGATGTCGGTGGCGAACTCAATCCATGAGCCGCGGAACGGGATGATTCGGCCTGAATAGAGCTTCGTACCGTTGGCGTGCGTGCTTTGTCCGAAGAACACGCCGGGCGAGCGGTGAAGCTGCGATACTACCACGCGTTCGGCACCGTTGATGACGAATGTGCCTTTTTCGGTCATGTAGGGAATCTGACCGAGGTAAACGTCCTGGATTTCAGTTGCGAAATCTTCGTGGTCGGGGTCTGTGCACGAGAGTTTCAGCTTTGCCTTGAGAGGCACGCTGTATGAGTAGCCGCGCTCGAGACATTCCTCAATGGAATAACGGGGCGGGTCGATGTAATAGTCGAGAAACTCGAGGTTGAAGTTGTTGCGGGTGTCGGAGATAGGGAAGTTCTCGGCGAACACCTTGTAAAGTCCTTCATTTGTACGCTTCTCTGGAGGGGTATCGAGCTGGAAGAAGTCGCGGAACGACTTCAGCTGCACCTCAAGAAAGTCAGGGCAGGGGAAGGGATTCTTTACAGTGGCGAAATTAACGCGTGGTTTAACTTTCGTAGCTGACATTTAGTGTATTTTTGGAGCCGTGATAATTGAATCGGACTGTTTTATGCAGTTTCTGTTGTTTCAGAGTGTGCAAATAATTAGATTGTACCGGAAGTGGATGTCCGAAAGAGGAAGTTCTTGACTTGGAGAGTCGCGGAAGTGATGCGACATAGGGAATGGCGAATCGGCCTGAGACCGCGGCACGGTTGACCGCCTCGGAGGATAATTGTCCTGCAATGCCGATGCCGTTGTCCGGCGTCCGGTTATCTGAGCCGGGAAGGCAAAAGCGGGTCGCAGGCAGCGCCGCAAGGCAAGAATCCGTAAGCTGGAAGATTAATGACACAAAAGGTTAAGAAACACCCTTTACGGGGTTTCTTAACCTATTCGTCTGATAATCAGACGTTATTATTTGAGTTCGACTTCAGCGCCTACTTCTTCGAGCTGAGATTTGAGGGCTTCAGCGTCAGCCTTTGCGAGGCCTTCCTTGATGGTGTTGGGAGCGCCGTCTACGAGTTCTTTAGCTTCCTTGAGGCCAAGACCGGTGAGCTCTTTAACGAGCTTAACGACTTTGAGCTTCTCATTGCCGGCAGCCTTGAGGACTACGTCGAACGAAGTTTTTTCTTCAGCAGCAGCACCAGCAGCGGCGGGGCCGGCTGCAACGGCTACAGCAGCAGCTGCGGGCTCGATGCCGTACTGTTCTTTGAGAATCTGAGCGAGTTCGTTTACTTCCTTAACGGAGAGGTTTACGAGTTGTTCAGCAAAAGCATTTAAATCTGCCATGATTGTTGGTATTTTTTGGTTTTTTATTCGTTAAATTAGTTTTCTTTCTTCGAGAGTGTCTCGAGTATGCCGTGGAGCTTGTTGCCGCCCGACTGAAGGGCAGATACAACGTTCTTGGCGGGCGACTGGAGAAGAGCGATAACGTCGGCGATGAGTTCGTTCTTGCTCTTGATAGAAGCAAGTGTGTCGAGCTGGTCTGCACCGAGATATACTGATTCTTCAATATATGCGCCTTTGAGTGCGGGGAGTGTGTCGCCTTTCTTGACGAAGTCTTTGAGAAGCTTGGCGGGGGCGTTGCCCACGTTGGTGCACATCAGCGATGTGGGTCCGTGGAGAGCCTTGTAGAGTTCAGAGTAGTCACCTTCGAGAGATTCAAGAGCCTCATAGAGGAGCTTGTTCTTGACTACGACGAGCTTGATGTCGGAGTTGAAGCAGGCACGACGGAGCGCGCTGGTCTTCTCGGCGTCAAGTCCGGCGGTTTCTACGAGATAGAAGCCGCTGTAGCTTTTGATGGTTTCTGCTATCTGATTGATGATTATGGCTTTATCTTCCTTTTTCATTGTCGTAGGTGTTAATAGGTTTAAGCCTCAATCGACTTGGGGTCGACTTTGACACCCGGGCTCATTGTGCTTGAAAGATAAACGCTCTTGATATAGGTGCCTT
Organism: uncultured Muribaculaceae bacterium; assembly: GCA_910587355.1. Classification (GTDB taxonomy): domain Bacteria; phylum Bacteroidota; class Bacteroidia; order Bacteroidales; family Muribaculaceae; genus CAG-873. Next base: position 2,963 of record CAJUKF010000043.1, on the reverse strand, counting down.
TTGCAGTAGCGGGCTTGAGTTTGATGAGAGTGTTCACAAACTCGCGGGCATTGTCGCCCATAGCCTCAGCGGAGAAAGAAACTTTGCCGATTGACGAGTGGATGATACCGTTCTTGTCAACCTTAAAGTCGATTTTACCTTTCTTCACTTCTTCTACAGCTTTAGCAACATCGGGGGTCACAGTGCCGCTCTTGGGGTTAGGCATCAGGCCACGGGGACCGAGGATACGGCCGAGGGCACCGATTTTACCCATGATAGCGGGCTGAGTGATGATGACGTCGACATCGCACCAGCCACCTTTGATTTTGTCGATATATTCATCGAGGCCTACGTAGTCTGCGCCCGCTGCCTTGGCGGCTGCCTCAGCATCGGCACTGCAGAGAACCAGAACGCGCACTGACTTGCCAGTTCCGTGAGGAAGTGTGACAACGCCACGTACCATCTGGTTGGCTTTGCGGGGGTCTACGCCCAGACGGACATCAATGTCGAATGAAGCGTCGAACTTGGTGAAAGTCATTTCTTTCACGAGTTCGCAGGCTTCTGCCAAGGTATAAGTCTTCCCTGCTTCAAGCTTGGATAAGGCCAACTTCTGATTTTTTGTAAGTTTACTCATATCAAGTGAAGTTTATTAATTGTTAGTGGGGAACTGACCTTTGACGGTGATACCCATACTTCTGGCCGTACCGGCAACCATACGCATAGCGGATTCTATGGTAAAGCAGTTGAGGTCGGGCATTTTGTCTTCAGCAATGGTGCGCACCTGCTCCCAGGTAATCTCGGCAACCTTTTTGCGGTTGGGCTGAGCAGAACCGCTCTTGAGATGAGCGACTTCCTTGAGCTGTACGGCAACCGGAGGAGTCTTAACGACGAAGTCGAACGACTTGTCGGTGTAGTAAGTGATTACTACAGGCAGAATCTTACCGGCTTTGTCCTGTGTGCGGGCATTGAACTGCTTGCAAAATTCCATGATGTTGATACCCTTCGAACCGAGAGCAGGGCCTACGGGAGGCGAAGGATTTGCAGCACCACCTTTTATCTGCAATTTGATTTGTCCAGCAATTTCTTTAGCCATTGGTTTAATACTTAAAAATTAATTGATGTGGCGAATGTCCTCTGCGGAGGGCCGTCTGGACTCGTAACATAGCGGACGGCATCCGTGATTTATTATTCGCGCTCTACCTGCGAATTATCCAGCTCCAGAGGAGTTTTGCGGTCAAAGATTTTAATCATCACTTTCAGCTTTCGCTTCTCGCGGTTTACTTCTTCAATAATGCCGCTGAAGTCTTTGAAGGGGCCGTCGGTGACCTTAACGCGCTCACCCACGATGTAATCGTTCACACCGTCGGATTCGGCTTCGGCAATCTCGTCGGCAGCTCCGAGCATACGCATCACTTCGGCCTCGCGTAGGCGCTCCGGTTTGGAGTTCTTCTCGCGGCCGCGGAGGAAGTCAATCACGTTTGTCGTATTGGTAAGCTCGTGAATGACTTCGCCTGTAAGCGTTGCTTCGATAAATACGTAGCCGGAATAAAGGTTTTTTTCTTTAATCACCTTTTTTCCGTTACGCAGAGCCATAACCTTCTCTGTGGGAATCAACACCTGAAATACGTAGTTGCCCAAGTCGGAGCGTTTCATCGCACCTTCGATGATTTCCTTTACTTGAGCCTCTTTGCCTGAGATAGCACGCAGCACGTACCATCCTTTTTGATTTTCTGCCATTGATAAAGCCACTGAGGAGTTTTATAAACTACTTATAAGCTGTAAATGAAGTGCATCAGACGGTCCACAATCTGGTCCATGACAAAGATTATCAGAGCGATAATCACGGAAGCAATCATCACGATGATTGCGGACTTGACCAACTGCTTCTTGGAGGGCCAGGAAGTCTTGTAGCGAAGCTCGTCATAAGCTTCCTGAATATTCGTGAGTAGTTTGAGTTTCATTTTGATTTCTTTTTAGCACGGGTTGAGAGACTCGAACTCCCGACACCTGGTTTTGGAGACCAGTGCTCTACCGACTGAGCTAAACCCGTATATGATAACGGCGCCTTAAGACTTGCGCCCTCGGGCGCCGTTATTTATTATTTAAGCTTTGTTCCCTTACGGGAGCGACTGCCTATTAGTCGAGGATATCGGTAATCTGACCCGAACCAACGGTGCGGCCACCTTCGCGGATAGCGAAGCGGAGACCCTTGTCGCATGCAACCGGAGTGATGAGGTCAACGATGATTTCCACGTGGTCACCGGGCATTACCATTTCTACACCTTCGGGAAGAGTGATTTCACCGGTTACGTCGAGAGTACGGATATAGAACTGGGGACGATAGTGGTTGTGGAAGGGGGTGTGACGGCCGCCTTCTTCTTTCTTAAGGATGTAGACCGAAGCTTTGAATTTGCTGTGGGGATGAACAAGTCCGGGGTGGCAGATAACCATACCGCGCTTGATGTCCTTTTTGTCGATACCGCGGAGGAGGAGACCAACGTTGTCGCCGGCTTCACCTTCGTCAAGAATCTTGCGGAACATCTCGACACCTGTAACGGTCGATTTGAGGTTTGCGCCAAGACCCATAATCTGAACTTCGTCACCTACCTTAACGATACCGGTCTCGATACGGCCAGTAGCAACAGTACCACGGCCAGTGATTGAGAACACGTCTTCAACAGGCATAAGGAAGGGCTTGTCGATGTCGCGGGGAGGCAGGGGAATCCATGTGTCAACAGCGTCCATGAGCTCCATAACCTTAGCTTCCCATTCGGGTTCGCCGTTGAGAGCGCCGAGAGCAGAGCCGCGGATGATAGGAGTTTCGTCGCCGTCGTAGTCGTATGCGGAGAGGAGCTCGCGCATTTCCATTTCTACGAGGTCAAGGATTTCAGCGTCGTCAACGAGGTCGCACTTGTTGAGGAAAACAACAAGACGGGGAACGTTCACCTGACGGGCGAGAAGGATGTGCTCGCGGGTCTGGGGCA
>CAJUKF010000042.1 GCA_910587355.1 uncultured Muribaculaceae bacterium | reverse complement strand
ACACGAAAGCAGGAGATAAACACCTGCGATTAGTGTTTACCTCCTACTCGATTTGTATCTTTCTGTTACTTACGGTCGGCACATGCTTTTGCGGCTGCGCCGGCGAGGAGTTCGGAGATACTCGGATGAGCGCTGACAGTAGCATTGGCAAGACGTTCGACGGTATATACGGCATCTATGGCAACGGTAGCTTCGGCTATCAGGTCGCCTGCATGTATGCCTACCGCCTGGCAGCCGACAATAACGCCGTCATCCTGACGGTAGACGAGTTTGAGCATACCGGTTTCTTCTCCCGATGCAAGGGCTTTGGCATTTGCCGAATAGGGTATTTTGGCGGCACACAGACCTTCGGCAGAATTTACATTAAGGCCGACCGACGCACATTCGGGAACGGTAAACACGATTGACGGAATGACTCCGAAACCGTTTGTGATACCCGTCACGACACGTGCCTGAGCGGACGCGGCATGTGCAAGCATACAGCGTCCGTTAACGTCGCCTATGGCATATATGCCAGGCGCCGTCGTCAGGTAGCAGGCATCCGTCTCAATGAATCCTTTCGGCGAGACTGCAACACCGGCAGCGTCGAGCCCTTCGGGCAGAACGGCACGTCGCCCCGTCGCACACAGCACGCATGATGCCAGCAACGAAGTTTCTCCTTTCTTCGTTTCGTAACCGACGGAAAGCAGCCCGTTTTCTTTCTCTATGTATTTGACCTGAGCGCCAAGGACGAATTTTATGCCACGTTTGGAGAGGTATGTACGCAGTCTCTTCGCGATTTCCGAGTCAAATCCCGGAAGAATTTCGGGCATGTATTCGATGATTGTCACCGCACAGCCGTAGGCGTTCGCTACAGAGGCAAATTCAAGTCCAATCACACCGCCGCCGATAATGATAAGGCTGTCGGGAAGTTCGCGGCTTCCGAGGAATTCATCGCTGGAGATTGTATGTTCGATGCCTTTGACCGGCAGTGTGCGCGGAGCCGAACCTGTTGCAATAATGATTTCATCGCCATTGAGAGTTTCGTCGCCGGCAATCACCGTATGTCCTTCGGCAAGCCGTGCATCGGCACTGATGATATCGACATCCGCAAGATAGGCTTCAACGTCTTTGCGCAACGCATCTATAACATTCGTCGCTCTGTCTGCGGCGACGGAGTAGTCAGTGTGTATTTCGCCGTAGATGCCGAAATCGTTGTAAGCCGATGTCCGGCATATGATTTCAGCTCCGGCGCAGAGACATTTTGTAGGCACGCACCCGCGGTTGAGGCATGTGCCGCCAACTTTGTCGCGTTCAATCAGTGCGACGGTTTTGCCTTGTGATGCCGCTAAGGCGGCGGCCTCGTAGCCTCCGGGGCCACCGCCTATGACTATCAGATTATATTGCTTCATTGAAGGTCGGCGTATTTTACAATGGGATTCAATGCTGCCTCGTCTTCATCAGGATGAGAAATCGGGGTCGTGTATGGCGCGTTTTTGATTTTCTCCGGTTCACTGACAGCTGTTTCTGCAATATCGCGCATTACCTTTACGAATTTATCGAGTGTCTCAAGGTTTTCGGTCTCGGTAGGTTCTATCATCAGGGATTCGTGGAACAGGAGGGGGAAGTAGATTGTGGGGGCATGGAATCCGTAGTCGAGCAGTGCCTTGGCTATATTGAGCGTGGTGACACCCGTACTCTTGTCGATAAGGCCGTCGAACACAAATTCGTGTTTGCACGGTCCGGGAATAGGCAGAAGATAGAGGTCTTTGAGAGAATTCATTATATAGTTGGCATTGAGCGTCGACAGCGGACCTACTTTGGCTATGCCGTCAGCACCGAGACTGAGTATATAAGCCAACGCCTTGATATACACTGTGAAGTTGCCGAGCCAGGCGCTGACACGGCCGAGAGCATCTTCGCCGAATTCAACATCAAGCGTTCCGTCAGCTTTTTCTATGACATGCGGATTGGGCAGGAATTTCTCAAGACCTTTTCGTACGCCTACAGGACCGGCACCGGGACCTCCGCCGCCATGAGGGGTGGAGAATGTCTTGTGCAGATTGATATGCATCACGTCAAAACCCATGTCGCCGGGCCTTGCGATGCCGAGCATCGGGTTGAGGTTTGCGCCATCGTAATACATGAGTGCGCCGGCTGCGTGCACCGCCTCGGCAATCTGCGGTATGTTGTGTTCGAACATGCCGGCAGTATTGGGGTTGGTCATCATCATGGCGGCTACAGTCTCGTCGAGCTTCGATTGCAAATCGTCCATATCGACGGTGCCGTCGGGCAGACTTTTGACTTCTACAATTTCAAAACCGGCCATGGCGGCACTTGCCGGATTGGTACCGTGGGCCGAATCCGGAACTATCACTTTGCGTCGAGCTTCGTCGGCACGCGACATATGATAGGCTCGTATAATACGAAGACCGGTATATTCGCCGTGAGCTCCGGCGAAGGGATTGAGCGTGAACTCGGCCATGCCGCCGATTTCGGCAAGATATTTCTCAAGCGTACGGTAAATGCGGAGCGCGCCCTGTACTGTCGCTGCCGGCTGCGCCGGATGAAGTGCGGATACGCCGGCGCGGCTGACCATTGCCTCGTTGACTTTCGGATTGTACTTCATCGTACAGGAGCCGAGAGGATAGAAGCCTGTGTCGACACCGAAGTTGTTGTTGCTCGAATTTGTATAATGACGGACTACAGTCGGTTCATCGACTTCGGGTAACTTCGGTTCTTCGGCACGCATAAGCGAAGCCGGTAGACCGATTTCGCCTTTGCCGTATTCGGGGAGTGCATAGCCTGTACGGCCTTTATGTGAGAGCTCGAAGATGAGCGGCGAATAAAGATTCTTGTTCATGGCTTACATTCCTTTGATTATGGATACATATCGGTCAATCTCTGCCGGGGTACACATCTCGGTGACGGCAATGATGATTTCATTATCGCTGAGGGTGATGCCTCCGAGAATACCGTGGGCTGCCAGTGCATCGAGGAACGTGTCAGCCGACAACGGAGCGACGGTTTCGATTCTGAATTCATTGAGGAACGGTTTGTCGGGATTGGCAAGTTTTACTTTGCCGGTCTCCACAAGTGATTTGGCAAGGGAATGTGCACCGTTATACCCGATTTCGTTAACTCTCCGAAGCCCCTTGGCACCCATGAGCGACAGATAGATGGAAGCGTGCAGGGTCATGATTCCCTGGTTGGAACAGATATTCGATGTCGCTTTCTGACGGCGAATATGTTGTTCGCGAGCCTGAAGCGTAAGTACAAACGAACGCTGTCCGGCGGCATCTTTTGTAGCGCCGACGATGCGTCCTGGCAGTTTACGCATCAGTGCCTTGCGGCAGCACAGATATCCGAGGCCGGGACCGCCGTAGTTGAGGGGCATACCGAGCGACTGTGCTTCGCCGCATGCTATGTCGGCATCCCATTCTCCCGGCGAACGGAGCACGCCGAGAGCTGAGGCATGACAGTTCATGATAAACAGGGCTTTGCGTTCATGACACATGTCAGCGAAACCGGTATAATCTTCGACGATGCCGTAATAGTTGGGCGAAGCTACGATGACACCGGCCACATCGCCTGCACCGAGCATCTCTTTAAGTTCTGTTTCCGATGTGACACCGCCGTCTTCAGGTATTACTTCGAGTATGATGCCGAGCGACGATGCGTATGTGGAGCACACTTGTGCAACGGCTGGAGCAACGGTAGCCGATATGAGTACGCGACGTTTTTTCTTTGCCGCATTTACCGCCATTATCATTGCCTCAGCTGTCGCTGTGGCGCCATCGTACATCGAAGCATTGCTCACGTCCATGCCGGTGAGTTCGCACATCATGCTCTGGTATTCGAAGATATACTGGAGAGTGCCCTGCGAAATTTCAGGCTGATACGGAGTATATGCCGTATAGAACTCCGAACGGCTCAGAAGCGCCGGAATTACGGCCGGAGTGTAATGATGATAAAAACCGCCGCCGGCGAAACATGCCATTTCGTGGTTTTCGACAGCTATGCCTGCAAAGAAGCGGTCGAGTTCGGGCTCGCTCATTGCCTCGGGGAGAGCATATGGTTTCTTCAGACGCAACGACTGCGGAACATCGCTGTAGAGGTCGTCGAAGTCTTTCGCGCCGCATCGGTCGAGCATTACACGGATGTCGTCGTCGGTATGCGGCAGATATCGATGTGTTGCCATGTCTTAGTGTTCTTTTTCGCAGAAAGCAGTGTATGCAGCGGTGTCCATAAGTCCGTCGAGTTCTGCGAAATCATTGATTTTAACCTTGACAATCCAAGCGTTGAGAGGGTCGTTGTTGATGAGTTTAGGATTGTCGACGAGTTCTTCGTTGATTTCGACTACCTCGCCTGATACAGGAGAGTAAAGGTCGGATGCAGCCTTGCGGCTTTCTACGGCACCGAATTCCTCGCCGGCGGTGAGTTCTTCGCCTTCTTCGGGCATGTCAACGTATGTGACGGCTCCGAGCTGCTTTGCTGCGTATTCCGAGATGCCGACGTAACCGTATTCGCCGTCGACTTTTACATATTCGTGTGTGGGAAGATAATAGATTTTATCCATGGTCTGGTTTTTATTTTTTGTAGTTAGGTGTATAGAATCTTTTTTTGATAACGGTAGCCGGTACTGTCTTGCGGCGTATTTTTACCTGAAGTTTCGACCAAATGGTGCCGTAACGGGCTTCCACAAGCGCCATGGCTATGTTCTTGCCGACGGAAATGGAATTGTATCCGGTGGTAATTTTCCCAACAGGCGCTCCTTCGAGGTCGAGTACCTCAAAGCCGTGACGTGCAGTAGCACCTCCTTCGAGTTCAAGACCGATGAGCTTGCGTTTGGGACCTTCGGCTTTTTCTTTGGCGAGGACATCGGAACCGATAAAACCTTCGGGTTTGTCAAGTTTCACAAACATACCGAGGCCTGCTTCAATCGGTGTTATATCGTCGGCGAGTTCATCGCCGTAGAGGGGCAGGCCGGCTTCAAAACGGAGGGTGTCACGGCAGCCGAGTCCGCAGGGCTGTACACCGGATGAAACGAGCGCGTCCCACATATCAACAATCCGCCCGGGAGCAGCATAAATCTCAAACCCGTCTTCGCCTGTATAACCGGTGCGGCTGACAATTGTGCCGTCGGTCAGTACTTTGAAAGTATAGAACGAAAGGTCCGAGCCATCGATGCCAAGTACATCTTTGAGTGTGCGTTCTGCTTCAGGTCCCTGAAGAGCGAGCTGACCGTAATCGACGCATCTGTCGGCGATTTTCACATCGTAATTGACCGCATGTGTTGCAATCCATGCTATGTCTTTGTCAATATTGGCGGCGTTAATTACAAGCAGATATTTGTCGGTGTTATAACGATAGACGAGGAGGTCGTCGACAACACCGCCTTGTTCATTGGTCATCATGCCGTAGAGGCACTGGCCGTCGTGCATCTTCGATACGTCGCCGGTGAAGATATGATTGACATATCGTGTCGCTTCCGGTCCTGTGACCTCGACTTCGCCCATATGCGATACGTCGAAAAGACCTACATTTGTGCGGACTGCGCAGTGTTCTGTGTCAAGTCCTGCATACTCTATAGGCATGTCATAACCGGCAAACGGCGACATGAGAGCCCCGAGTGCTTTGTGCCGGTCGTGAAGACATGTAGTTTTGATTTCGTTTTCCATAATATTTTAAGGTGAGTGATTTATCAATAGCGGATTTATATCAGCAATGTGAGCAGCGATTCGCGGTCAAGCCCACGGATAACTGACGAAGGGTCAAGCGATGATATAGCCGCGGAGAGAGAGGAGAAACTGTATTCTATACGTTTAAGAGGATTGATAAGTTTATTTTCTATATCTCCCACAGCGAAGAAATCGCCGGATATTCTCAGATTGTCAATTTCGCGTCGTTCGTTGAGCCCGATGAAAATATCGAATTCTCCGGCGTTCTCCAGCCGGATATGCCGGTGAATTTCGGTACCCGATGCCGCACCGTGACACCTGTTGTGTCGCCCCATGAAGTATTCGGGTGAATAATAGTTCTGTTCTATCGTCTTTATTTCCGCAATGTCATCGGCTGAAAGAATTATGTCATCGCCTCCGGTGATGTAATCGACTGCATAACGTCCGAATTCTTCGACTGTCATTTTCATACCTTCCTTTTTCAGGCATGTGATATGTGAAGGAACAGATTGAACGGCTTTCGATTCAAGTTTGGCCCGCGACGGAGTGATAGCATTCGCCATCCGTTCGGGATTGAAGTCGCATAGCATGGTACCGTGAACTATCGAACGCCCGGGAATATGATAGAATGCATTTCCGGCAACTTTGCGGTCGCCTATAAATATGTCGTTGCGTCCGCTGGCTGTAGCTTCAAATCCGAGAGAACTGAGCATGTCGGCAACTATTGATGTATATCGGCTGAATGTCGTCGACACTTCTTCGTCGGGTGTTATATAAGAAAACATCCAGTTGTCCATGTCGGCATAAACACATCCGCCTCCGCTGCGGCGGCGCACTATATTGATACCGTTGCTGTGGCAATAGGGGAGATTTACTTCCTTTTCTATATCCTGGTTACGCCCGCAAATCACTGTCGGATTCACACGCCACACGAAAAAATAATCATCGGGAGGCAAATGACGCGCGACCCATTCTTCCATTGCCAGATAAAATGGCAGTGGATGCTGTTCGTCGGTCGGAAGAACGGGATGTTTCATTGACGATATATATTAATGCCCAAAAGTAAGAAAAAAAATCCTTCTTTCAAATTTTAGTCAGATATTCTTTTTGTGATTTTAGCGATTTTGTTAAAACTAATTCGTTGAAATAAAGATAATAAATAGGTGAAATTTGAAACTTTTAAACCGCTGAGATTGTTGTATTAGTAGAAAAACATATAACTATACACAAATTTTTGAATTTTGAAACAGTAATCTATATAGGCAACCCATGATGTTGTGAATCTAAACGGATTTGCGTATTATGAATTCGTTATTTGAAATTTCACAAATTGAAATAGCCGTTATTACTTCCAAATTCAAAATATTTACGAGAGGGTAGGGCATTGCCCGATTTCAATTCCAATCTGTTATTTGCAATGAAAAATAGGCTGGCTATGCTGTGTTATATCTGAAATTTGAGGAAATTTCAGGCGATTACTCTTTTTAACAAATCGAATACAATATTGCAGCTCAGAATATTGCGATATGCATTTCGAGCGTTTATATAAATGTATAGTTGCGGGCGTGGAGTCGGAGATAGATTTAAAGCGGTATTTTGCAAATAGCTGATAATTAGTAGAAATTACTCCAATATTGATAGTGTAAGTGCAAGTTTAGCAATGTGTTTCATGTCGAGAGAGAGGAATTGATTCCCAATATGAAACAGTAAGTTTGAGATTGGGTTTGTAAATGCAAATTCACTACAAAACAGATTTTGAAATTCAAATTTGGATAATTAAATTAATATTTTTACATTTGCAACGTCAATTATTTCTGTTTATATATGGAATCATCTGCCGAAAACCCTATAATTCAGCGCCTGAATGAGTTTATAAGCTATACTGGCCTGAGCAGTACTCAGTTTGCCGACAAAGCCGGCATTCCTCGTCCCACGTTATCTCAGATGGTTCATGGCCGCAATAAGTCTGTAAACAATCAGATGCTTGCGAAATTAAATGAGAATTTCCCTGAATTAAATATACTGTGGTTCCTTTTCGGGCAAGGTTCAATGCTTCTGGATGCAAATCCGTCTCAGAGCCCTTCTGAGGTTGCATCGGCCATGGCCCGCACAACTACAGAACCCGATGCAAGCGAAGTTGAGCCAGTTACGCCTGTTTCAAAAGAACCCTCAACCGAAATACATAAGATGCCTGCTCCCGAGGAATTTATTGCAAATGGCGGTAAATGGGCGGCTTCAGTACTTTGCACGCCTCCTATGTCAGATAACAGCGTCAGAACAAAGAAAATCAAGTCTATTATTGTGTTTTATTCAGATAACAGTTTTGAGACGTTTATACCCTCAGAAGATAAATAGCCATGTTATATCTGAATTCGTCGCCACGGTGTCTGCCTTGATGCCGGCGATTCTTCAGTTCATTCGCAGTCTTACCTTGCCAGTAACTCAAAGGACCTTGCTCTCAAATTAAATTTCATTCGGAATTATTACTGTCCGCTAAACCCTAAAGTAGTGAGTCCAACTTCATGAAAAGCAGAAGTTGAGCTTACTATTATGAGACAAGCCCCATGTTAGAATTCGATGCTTTCCGGAGGCGATTCGGAGGCCTCGGCAAGCATGATATTCAGGTCGGCATCGGGTTGATTGAGGAACTTTTCCAGATTGAGGTAATACATCAGCACAATCCGCACGATTGTGGCCAGCCCTGAGAAGCTCCATCGTCTTTTCAGCTTGCTCTGCAAGACAGAAAGCAACAGATTTGCGATGAGCGTGACCCATATCTGGATTTTGATGGCGTTTGCGCTTTCGCCATAGAAGTATCTCAGAGGGAAGTTCTGTTTTATCTGCTTGAAAAGCGACTCGATCTGCCACCGACGGCGGTATATTGCAACGATGGTCTCCGACGGCATGTCAAAATCATTGGTCAGCAACGAGACAAGTTTTGGCTGCTTGCCTTTCTTGATGTCAACATATGTGATTATACGGGCAATATGATTGATGTCATCTTTGCGGAACACCACGACCTGTTCCCGGTATTCCATAAGCCCCTGCGGATTTTGATGCATACAGTCCACAAGCACCTCATAATTGAGGCTTTTCTTCATCTTGGTGACATAGATTACGCCTCGGTCTGTCAGCTCCTCGAATTTGGCATAGTTGATGTATGCTCGGTCCATTGCCGCTATCTCATCATGCTTGTAGTGCTTGGGGCAAGCATGAACGAGTCATTTGTTGCCGCCGATGTGAATTGCACATCACATGGTACACCCTCATTGGCATGTATCACCGCATGGACCTTGATGCCGCCTTTCTTCTTCCCAGTCTTCGGATGCCGTCCCACTCCCTTAAAAATGGTATTGGAGAACAGCGTCACGGTTGTAGAATCGATGATACGCAGCCGTTTTATCCATTCTTCCGTGCCGCCTCGTCGGCTGTCCGATGAAAGAATGTCTTTGTCTGAGTCATACAGATCCCTATATACCTCCTCAAAAAATTTCTCTGAACGTCTGGCATTTGCGTCAGACAGTGTGCTGCGCTTCGGCACGGTACCAATGCCCACATGATGCAGCTTACGCACTTCCGCCGTCATGGATGTCTCTATTTCACGCAAAGAGTCGAACCGTTGTATCACCGCATAGAGCATTGTCAACAGATGGGTGTAACCGTCGAAGCTCTTGACATACTTCTCTCCCCCCTGTTTACGGCTAATTTCAACTATTTTTTCGCGGTCCAGAGATTTTATCAGCTGACCATATATCGGCTGTCCGAAGAAATTGCTACTTTTGCCCATGGTTATTCTTGGATAGTTTGGCGACACCAATATAACCATTTTGGGCTGACTCCTGCAAATGGAATCAGCCCTATTTTTCTAATCTTCCCTAAAGTTTAGCGGACAGTAATAATTCGGATTTAATAAGGAATATCCCATATCAAATCTCCTTAGAAATCCGTTTCGTCCATAAGCGAACTTTCGGTTGGTAGTGTGGCTTTAAAAATTGAGCATCAAATTACCTTCCATGTTCTTTCCCGAAAAATCAAAACTTCGACCTTTTCCTGAGAAATCGAAACTTCGATAGAGTATTAATTCCTGAACTTTTTTTAAAGTCTATTTAACATAATCACGATTATGTAACAAACGCGTTTGTTCCCAAAACAAAGATAATTCGGTCTAAGTCGAGTTATTGTCTCTTTCTTTTTGTCTTAATAAAAATGGTTTCGGCTCAAAGTTTATCTCAAAATCTGTGAGACAGTCTTCATCAACCCGAATCCTCCGAACGAAAGAATTGCCGCGATTTTATTTTTGATTCTTACATGCGGATTTCTGATTATGGCGTTCCGTAGTTCACAAATTTCGTCAAAACATTCTTTTGCCATTGCATCTTCATGTGCCGCTGTGGCAAGATTGAACATATTGCACACTGCGCTGAAACGACGCGACTGTGCTGCCGGTACTATTGCCGGATAATATGTTTCCACAAACTGCAATACTTTTTCTGTCGCCCACAGCATGTCTTTCCGTTGAGGCGTATAAGTGTTTATGAAACTATGCGGATTCGGACGATAATAATATGCCGTATAAGGCGTCACGACTATATTCTCGGCTTGTCTGAAGAGCCTCGGAAAAATTTCAAGGTCTTCATATCTTTTATCCGGAATAAAGAACTCTGTTTTGAACAAAGTTCGCTTAAACAGCTTTCCGCATGACGATGGATTATGACCAGTAACCTGATATAATGTTGTTTCTATAGCTTTTTCGGCCGTAAAAACAGTCTCTTTGGTATTCTGACATGTCTTGGTCTCGTCTGCGGTCAGTTGGGCTTCGACGATGCCGCAACGAGGATTGCCCTCTGCAATGCCGAGCATAGTTCTCAAAGCGCCGGGTAATAGTTTGTCATCTGAGTCTACAAAGGTAATGTAGTCTCCTTCAGCACTTTTGATGCCTTTGTTCCTTGCTGCTGACAGACCTTCGCGCTTGCCCTCAATGAGATGTGCCCTGCCCTCTTCGGCCCATTTGCGGCATATGATTTCCGAACCGTCGTCCGACCCATCATTTACAATAATCAGTTCGGTATCAACGTTTTGGTCTGCAATACTTTGCAAACATTCTTCGAGGTATGCGACGGTGTTGTAGACAGGAACAATTACAGAAATCATAAACCGATTACAATAGGATTTGACGGGGCCGACTCGTTATTGACTCGTGACAGTGCCGTAACGACATATACACCCGGTTGTGAGGCTTTGTATTCTGTTTGTGTGATAACGTCGACAAGGGCTCCGGGCTTACTAAGATTTATTTCTGAACGTGATTCAAACCGATAAATTGCATATTTTACGACATCGTCGGCCGAACCGGTCGTTGCTGACTGTTTCCATTTAAATTCGCGGGTGTTTATCGGCCTGATGTTTTCGACTGGAGAAGGCGTTTTATCTGAAATCCACGGATATGACGGCACAAGCGCCGGAGTCGACTGCCATGTCCGTGAAAGCGAATCGGCGACACCACCTATATTCGAGCATACAGAGTAGCCGGGCCACCAGCATACCCCTTGTATGTTCTCGGCCTTACGCGCCATATCTACCTTACGGGCCAATTGGGTAGGATTCCCATCGCTGTCGGGCGTTTTCATTGTCCGTGCCACGTCTTCACCGATATAAAGATGACGGTTACTTACGTTATTGTTCCACCAGTCAATCAGAACGCGGTACGAGGCCGATTTATGGTCTAGTTCCCAGTAAAGCTGAGGCATCAGGTAATCGACCCAGCCTTTATTTTCCCATAGAAGAACATCGGCATAAAGCGAGTCATAATTCTCGAGTCCGTTGGTGTCGCTGCCTTTTGGGTCACTTTTTTTATTCCGGTAGATGCCGAAGGGACTTACGCCGAAGCGTACCCACGGCTTCACGGATGCTATGCGGGTATGTATTTCCTCAATCAGTAAGTCTACATTATGGCGGCGCCAGTCGGCGCGTTTCATGCCTTTGCCATAACGTGCATACGATTTGCTGTCGGGAAACTCCTTGCCTTTTACGGGATAGGGATAGAAATAGTCGTCGAAATGTATTCCGTCCACGTCGTAGCGGCGTATGATATCCTCCACTACCCGACCGATAAATTCGCGGTTCTCGGGTAGCCCCGGGTCAAAATAAAGCTTTCCGTCATATCTCAGAAATCTCTCGGGATGTTTGTGGTATATGTGATTTTTAGGGAGTGATGCGATTTGCCGGGCATTCGATGTCACGCGATATGGATTCAGCCATGCATGCAGCTCCATTCCGCGGGCATGGCACTCTTCAATCACGAATTCGAGCGGGTCCCAGAACGGGACGGGTGCTTTCCCGGCTTCGGTAAGATAGCAGCTCCAGGGCTCAATCTTGCTGTTATAAAAAGCATCGGCCTGAGGACGGACCTGAAAGAATACTGCATTGATACCGGCCTTATGCAGGCTGTCGAGCTGTTGTATGAGTGCTTTTTTGTTCGCCTCCGTGCTGCGGCTTTTATACTGAGTCTGCCATACAGTATGCAGCCATGCTCCGCGAAATTCTCTCACGGGATTCTGTGCGTAAATATTCATCAGCGACGCAGACAGAATGAATGCGGCAAGGATTCGGTGCAGTTTCATTGTTTTAGTTCTGTTTTAAAGGCGAAGTTAGTAAAAACAGATGAAAAAAACAAAGCCTCCGGGGCCGTTCTGTGACGCCGGAGGCTTTAGAAATATGGTTAACGGGATTATTCTGCGGGAGTCTCCTCGGCAGCAACGGCTGCTCCGGAAGCGTTGTTAAGGGTCTCGACCATTGCACGGAATTCGTCGAGCGAAACGGTCTTCTCGTCGAGTTTCACTGTGTTGTGAACAGCCTGGAAGAGCTTGTTGTTGAAAGCCACGTTGATGAGGCGACGGCGCTGGTTGTCATCCTTGAGCATATTCTCAACGAAGTAGTCGAGCATCTGGTCTGCCATATGCGCCATGCCGTACTGCTGAAGCTGCTGCATGCCCACCTGACGGGCTGCGTCTTTCACATCGTCTTCTTCAACCTTTATGCCGAGTTTCTCTGCGGTCTTGTTCTCGATGATTTCCCATTTGATTGCGGGAATGTTGCGCTCAACGATGTCGTCGATGTCTTCTTCCTTGATTTCGCTGTTTGTGCGGAGCATGAATTTGAGGAGGAAGTCAACAGGAAGAGCCATGCCTGCACCGTATGTTTCCATAAGGTAGTCTTCGGCATTACGGGTGAAGAGCTGTGTGCTGTTGGGCTGGAGAGCCTGGGCAATGATGTCGGCAACAGCCTTGCGGTATTCTTCCTCGTTCTTTACATTGCCCTCGCCGAATACCTTGTTGTAGTATTCTTCGCCGAGTTCGGCAGGTTTGTTGACAACGAATTCTGCGATATTGAATTCGAAGTTGCTGCGGGCTTCTTCAACGCGGTCGCGGTCGATATGGAGCATCGAAGCAACTTCTGCTTCGTTGCCGTCGCATGTGTCGAAAGGATTGAAAACGACTTTATCGCCTACCTTGGTGCCCTCGAATTTCTTGGCTTCGGCCTCTGATTTGAAGAGGAAGGGTGCGACGATGCCGTCGTTTACTTGAATGCCGTCTTCTTTAACAGAACCGTCTTCGTTGAGCTGCATGATTGTGCCTTTCACAAGAGCACGCTCTGCATATTCCTCGGCTTTTTCCTGAGTGCCGGCCTGAGCGCGCATGTTCTTGTCCTGGTCATCAATCATCTGGTCGGTTACTTCGATGTTGTAGAAAGGAAGAGTAGCGTTCTCAAGGTCGATGTTGATTTCGGGGGCAAAACCGATTTCGTAGCGGAATTCGTAATCAGTCTTCTTCAGGTCGATAGCCTCATCGTTGGCGGGGAGGGGCTGGCCGAGAATATCGAGATTATTGTCTTTCACATATTTGAGGCAGGCATCAGCAGCGATTTCGTTGAGTGCATGAGCCTTCACTTCGGTGCCAAAACGTTTGCGGAGCTGCGCCATATCGATATGGCCTTTGCGGAAGCCGGGAATCTGACGTGTCTGGCCGATTTCCTTGAGCTCTTTTTTTACGCGGTCGGCGTAATCAGCCTCCTGGATTTTTACGACGATAAAGCCTTCGAGGTCGTTCGTCTTTTCGAGTGTTACGTCCATTATGGTGTTTTATTCTTTGATGTGTTAATATCTCGTTTTAAGGCGCGGCGACGGTCGTCTCCGCTACCGAAGTGCAAAATTAGTCAATAATTTCTTATTAATCAACTTTCGTGGTATTTTTGTTGGCAAAAACGCCCTTGAGACAAATGTTGCAGCCCCGGCGGATGCGGAACTGCAACATATACTCCTCAAAAAAATAACTATGTGTGGTCGGGCTTGTAGCGTACAGAGCGGCATCGTTCGTAGTAATCGATAAAGGCACGGTTCACCATGCGGTTGCCGCCGGGTGTGGGATAATTTCCTGAAAAATACCAGTCTCCGGGGCAACCTGACACTGCGTCGTGGAGGCCTTCCAGTGTCTGGAACAGAATTCTAACACGGGCATTGATTTCAGGCGGTGTGAGCATTTCTGCTATTCGTTCCGCAACCTCAGGGTCGGAAATTTCATCATACAGACGTTTTACCACATTCTCCTGTCTGTCTGCCGGCAAGCCCGAATTCAGCAATGCCGCATGATATACCTCGTCAATCACTCCCTGCCGACCCTGCGAGTCGAGGAGTGAAATCACGGCTCTGAAAGCGGCGAGTTCTTCGAGATGCGGCATGTCGATGCCGTAATAATCGGGATAACGCACCTGTGGCGAGGACGAGACAACAATTATTTCGGCGGGGCGCAGACGGTCGAGAATACGCAGTATCGACTGGCGCAATGTCGTGCCGCGCACGATGCTGTCGTCAATCACAACGAGTGTGTCCTCTCCTGTATTCACACACCCGTAGGTGATGTCGTAGACATGTGTGGCGAGGTCGTTTCGCGAAGTGCCCTCGGCAATGAACGTACGCAGTTTTATATCCTTTATGGCAATTTTCTCCACGCGTACTTTCCTGCGGAGGATAGCATCAAGGCGTTCGGATGTCAGTTCACCTTTACCGGCAAGTTCTTCAATCTCCGATTTGCGTTTTCTGTCGAGCCTTTTGTGCAGTTCTGCTACCATACCGAGGAAAGCCACTTCGGCAGTGTTTGGAATGAAAGAGAAAACTGTTCGGTCGAATCTGTCGTCAATCATCCGGCATAACTCCGGCACGATATTGGCTCCCAGTTTCTTGCGTTCGCGATAGATGTCGGCGTCGCTTCCTCTTGAGAAATAAACGCGCTCGAATGAGCATCGTTCGTTTTTCTGTTCAGGCAGGATTCTGCGTACCTCTACTCCGCCCTGACGGTCTATCAGAATGGCACAGCCGGGTGCGAGTTCGTGCACGTCGTCAATCTGTACGCCGAAAACTGTCTGTATCACAGGCCGTTCGGATGCAATCACGGCGATTTCGTCGTTGCAGAAATAGAATGCAGGACGTATGCCGTGGGGGTCGCGGAGTACGAACGACGAACCTGAGCCTGTCACGCCACAAATGGCGTAACCGCCGTCCCAAAGGGGAGCCGCGCTCTCGAGCACGCGTCCCAGGTCGAGCTCGTCTTCTATCCGCTTGGCTAAAAACGGGTCGACGAGTGTGTCGCGGTACTGGCGGTACAGACGGTGGTTCTCACGGTCGAGTGCATCGCCTATCTGTTCGAGCAGCAGCACCGTGTCGCTGTAAATGCGCGGATGCTGCCCGGAGGAGATAATACTGCTGAAAATCTCGTCGACGTTCGTCATATTGAAATTTCCGCACAGCATCAGGGCTCTCGAGCGCCAGTTGTTGCGGCGCAAGAACGGGTGTGTATACTCCATGCCGCTGCGTCCTGTGGTGCTGTAGCGGAGATGCCCCATATATACCTCGCCGATGAACGGTGTCTCAGCCTCGATTTCTTCGGCCGGAAGACTATTGACGTTCTTTGGAAGTTTTTTGCCTATCTGACCGAAAATTTCATCTATAGCTCCGGTACCAAGAGCTCTCTCTCTGAACACATATTCGTGACCGGGAGGGGTGTTGAGTTTGACGACGCCTACACCGGCTGCCTCCTGACCACGGTTATGCTGCTTTTCCATGAGCAGATAAAGGTGGTCAAGGCCGTAGGTGTAGCTGCCGTATTTTTCTTTGAAGTACGAGAGCGGCTTAAGCAGGCGTATCATCGCCACGCCGCACTCATGCTTTAGCGGTTCCATTAGCGGATAAAGAGAAGTTCACGATATTTGGGCAGAGGCCAGATTTCATTGTCGACCATAAGCTCGAGTTTGTCGATATGGTAGCGGATTTCTTCCATTGCCGGCACCACCGTGTCGTGGTATGCGATGGCTTTCTCGCGTTCGCTTTCGATAGCGTTTGCCTTCTTGCGGGCTTCCACCATCTCGGTGACTTTAGTCTTGATTATGCTCATGTGCGAGGAGATTTTTTCGATATTCTCCATGTCGCATTTAGCCATTTCAGTGGCGCGGTCTCCGAAAAGTTCCTTGAGTTTCACCATATTGTCAAGCAGAGTCGACTGGTAGCGTGTCGCAACGGGGATGATATGATTGAGGGCCAGGTCTCCGAGAACGCGTGCCTCAATCTGAATCTTCTTGGTATACATCTCCCACTTCACTTCATTGCGGGCGTGAAGCTCGGGTTCGGAAAGGACACCGGTGGATTCGAACATCTTTATGGTAGACGGACGAAGATATGCGTCGAAAATAAGCGGTGCGGAAGTCTCGCAGTCGAGACCCCGGCGTGCGGCTTCTTCTTTCCATTCGTCGCTGTAACCGTTACCGTCGAAGTGAATGGCTTTGTTCTCTTTTATGAGGCGACGGACTTCTGTAAGGATTGCATCGTTGAGTTCTTTGCCCTCGGCAGTCATTGCGTCGACACGTTGCTTGAAGTCGGCGAGCTGCTCTGCCACGGCAGAGTTGAGCACGAGCATTGCCGATGCACTGTTGGCCGAAGAACCCACGGCGCGGAACTCGAAGCGGTTGCCGGTGAAAGCGAATGGAGATGTACGGTTGCGGTCAGTACTGTCCATCAGAATTTCGGGAATCTGTGCAAGACCGAGCGAATACTCCGATTTCTTTTTGAGGTCTGTGAGGTCGGTTGTGTCGCTGTTTTCGAGGCTGTCGAGAATTTCGGCAAGGAGACTGCCGGTGAAGATTGAGATGATTGCAGGAGGGGCTTCGTTGGCTCCGAGACGATGTGCGTTCGTCGCCGACATTATTGAGGCCTTGAGCAGTGCGTTGTGGCGATGCACGGCAGCCATTACATTCACTACGAAAGTGATGAACTGAAGATTGTCTTTGGGTGTGCGTCCGGGTGAGAAAAGCATAGCGCCACGGTCGGTGCCCAGACTCCAGTTGTTGTGTTTGCCCGAACCGTTGATGCCCTTGAATGGTTTTTCGTGAAGGAGCACGCGGAAATTATGACGGCGCGCAACCTCGTTCATCACCGACATGAGCAGAAGGTTGTGGTCGTTTGCGAGGTTCATCTCCTCGTAGATAGGGGCACATTCGAACTGGTTGGGGGCTACTTCGTTGTGGCGGGTCTTGACCGGAATGCCCAGACGGTGACAGCGGATTTCGAGGTCGAGCATGAAGGCCTCTACGCGCGATGGTATCGCACCGAAATAGTGGTCTTCAAGCTGCTGGTTCTTGGCGCTCTCATGCCCCATGAGGGTGCGGCCTGTCATCACCAGGTCGGGACGCGCGCTGAAAAGCGATTCGTCGACAAGGAAATATTCCTGTTCCCAGCCGAGATAGGAAATCACATGCTTGACTTCGGGGTCGAAGAAACGCGCCACAGCCGTACCGGCTTTGTCGACTGCGTTGATTGAGCGCAGCAGAGGTGTTTTGTAATCGAGCGATTCGCCTGTATAAGATATGAATATGGTGGGTATGCAGAGTGTCTGGTCAAGGATGAATGCGGGAGAAGAGATGTCCCAGGCCGAGTAGCCGCGGGCTTCGAAAGTATTGCGGATGCCGCCGTTAGGGAAGCTCGATGCGTCGGGCTCCTGCTGTACGAGAAGTTTGCCGGAGAATTCTTCTATTACACCTCCCTTGCCGTCGTGTTCGATGAAGGCATCATGTTTTTCGGCCGTACCTCCGGTGAGGGGTGCGAACCAGTGCGTATAGTGGCGGGCGCCGTGGTCTATGGCCCACTGACGCATGCCTTTGGCTACGTCATCAGCTACTGCGCGCGAAATCGGCTTCTTGTTTTCGATAGCATCGACAAGGGCCGTATAGGTTTCGGCAGGAAGATACTTGAACATTGTACCACGGTTGAAAACCAGTTCGCCATAATACTGGTTGGGGCGTTCGGCGGGAGTGGCTACCGGCACTGCCTTGCGGTCAAACGCCTCTTCGACCATTTTGAATCGTAATGTAGTAGACATATAGTGATAAAATTGGTGTCCGTAAAAATAAATCACCCGGCTGCGGCAGGAGGCGCGGTCGGGTGTGGTGCGTTGGTGATGAGAGGGGAGGCGCTGTTACATTTGTCAGCCATTGAGCCGACAAGGTGACAAATAAACATATTTTCGGGCTTTTTAATGCCCGTGGGATAAGTTTTCATGCCTTTCTCCTTTTGAAAGTGCAAAAGTAATATGTTTTATCGAAGCATCAAAATTTTTTCTTCATTTTTTTGCAAGAAAATTTTCACGGACTCTTCAGGCGAACTCAATTACGAATGATTGGCTGGAATTAATGACTATAGATTGCGTTCGCTGCTATATATTATATTCGGATTTATGGTTTTGAGTATGTCTACAAAAGATTCTTCATTTTCCGGTGATACATAGATGTAGCGGTTATTGTTATATATGATACGCAGTTTCATTCAAAACCTACGGTTAATGCTTTAACAGTATAATTCCAACTCCAGATGTATATTGCCCACATCAGGCCGATACCAATAAGAAGGCAGACAAGCAAAGCGATGCCTACATCTTTATGCCTATATCTAAAAGCATAAATCACATTTGCCGATTGCGCAATTATCAGTGATACATTCGTAGCCAAAAGCCACTTGTTGATGTCTGCAGCAGCGCCTACAAAAAGAACAACAAATGAGGCCGCGAATGTAATCGCAAATGATATGACAATCGCCCATTTTACTTTGTATATCAATTTCATCGCTTTTCTCCTTTCTCGCAATTTCTGACTGATTGCTGGACTTTTATTTTCAGATATACATCCATTTGTCTTTTATGGTCATAGGTCTTCAAATATAGTATATTGTTATCATGCCAGAATATAGGAGAAAGTTCAATATCTTCTTGTTGACAGAAAATAGTTTCTCCATTGAATTGAGTGTTTTTATATGATTCAAATTCATAAAACATATCTCCTTCTCGGCGAAAGAATCTCAATTCCAACGGCCAATCGCAATCATGTCCTGTCTGCGATACATACATCCCGTTTGCATTTATAGCCGTAGGTGATGCCGCATCACATAGGTTTCTGCCACTCTCAGCATCAAACCACCATACAGAATCGTCAAATGGATTGTCAGGTATAACGAAACCATACAACTTTAATTCCGGAAGATATAATAACCGTTGTTTATTAAATCCAAACCCTTCATAAAAGTAAGTAATTTCTTGCCGGGTGGCAGAATCAAGCCGTTCAAACTTATTCTGCGATTCCTTTAACACCATATTCACTATTTTGTTATCGGGAATGGTGTCTGCCGGAATAACATTATAGCGAGAACATTCTTTTTCTGCATCGGCATATTCAACGTAGCTTATTTCCTCTACTGAGAAAACAGCTTGGGCGTATGCAACAGCAGCACTTGCTATCACAATCAGCAATATCCAAAATCGCTTATATGTCTGTTTCATTTTATCTTAATTATGTCAGCGATAATGTGGAACTATAGACAGTTCCACATTATAGAACTTCTCTTGGATAAAAAAGTAGTAGTCATATTATATCTATCTACGCTTTATAGAGTCTGAATTTTGTATTAGTTTCAGCAATCTTTTACGTGCATTTATATCCCTGTATGTATCTACACTCAGATTGGGTTTCTCGATGTCGTGTATTAGTTCTTCTCTGACAGACGTATTTCGTTCGTAAAAACGTAAATCAGGGTCAGCGCCATTTCTCAATAATTCTTCAGCAATGTCATAATTATTAAAAATGAGTGCCGTTTGTAATGGAGGACAATCGAAGTCATTATATCTGTAATTCGGGTCGGCTCCTTTATCAAGAAGATACCTGACAAGTTTTATATCGCCATCTTTGGAAGCGCTTGAAAGAGGTGTAGAAGGCCAATGCCATTTATTGTCACCGATATAGTCCTTTACACAAACTGTATTTATATCAGCGCCATAATCAAGTAACAGCCGGACATATTTGATTTTCTTGTCCTCATTGATGTTTTTCTCACATACTGATGATAACGGACAGGTGATAAATGATTGATTGTCATAATACGATGAGACGTAATGATTAACTTGATTGGGGTCTGCTCCATGTTTTAACAGAGCTTCAACCGACTTGATTTTATCATCGTATATGGCATACATAAAGACCGTCTGATTGTACTTACGGTCTTTGTATCCCAGCAGCTCTGGAGAATTATCGAGTATTTGATTGATTTTATCAATATCCTGCCGTTTGATATACTTAGCCAAATCCTCACATGGAGTATCGCGAAACAACCTGTAATCACCGGCTGTTACTGTTTCCTTATCTACCGGGCCATCGTTAATGTACCAATATCCGGCATAAATCATCCCCGATAATAGTAAAAACGGTAATATGGAAAATAGTATTTTCCTGGTCTTATTATAAATCAACACGCTTGCCCAGCAGATTCCCAACAGAATCAAGGAATAGGAATTTACCGCCAGAAACCATAGGAAAGCCCCACCTTCGCTTGACGGATTGTCAAAGAAAAAGATGGTAGTATAAAAGACAAGAGGTGCGGCAAGTATTGGCAGTAATACCACGCCGCAAACACATTTCAATATTAATGGATAATTCTTTATGTCTAATTTCATGCCGGCGTTTTTGAAATTATTTCACCAAGTCTTCTAATCATTGGATTGGAGATGTCTGGAGGATGTCTTGAGCTTCTGCAAACGGTTATTCCATGCTGCAGTCAAGTATTTCAAGTAATGTAAATTGCTGTGTAAATAACCCGTGACCACCGTGCTGTCGTTAAGGGTGAGCGTGGCTTGCGGATATTGGTTTTCAGCCTTAGCCGATGCCGTGATGCATATTGTCTGTAACATCAGCATTATCAAAATAATATAATAAGCTTTTTTCATGATATCGGAGATTGGTCTCAATGCAAAGTTAAGATGAAATATTGAAATTAAGTGTGACAAATGTCACATTCAGGCAAAATAAAATTAAGAATATACGAAAAAAAAGAGAGGCCGTCACTGGAGGTCTCTCTTTTTGTAATTTTGCGGATATAAAATCAGCAGCCTTCGGGACGAAGCTTGCGCACGGTCTCGGCTGCCCGCCACAATTCGCTGTCGCGAAGTGCCTGCAGTTCTTTTTCAAGGCCTTCGCGATAGTCGGGCTTGGAATTGGCATCAATGGCAATCTGAGCCTCGGCACCTTCGGACACACTGTTGTAGAGGCGTTCCATCACGGGTTTGATTGCATCGTGGAAAGGTGTCATCCAGTCGAGGGCTCCGCGTTGTGCCGTCGTAGAGCAGTTGGCATACATCCAGTCCATGCCCTTGGCTGCAAACAGCGGCATCAGCGACTGGGTGAGTTCTTCAACTGTCTCATTGAAAGCTTCGGATGGTGTATGACCGTGTTCGCGGAGTACTTCGTACTGGGCTGAGAAGAGACCTTGAATCGCACCCATGAGGGCACCTCGTTCACCGGTAAGGTCACTGGTGGCCTCGCGCTTGAATGTCGTCTCGAAGAGGTAACCCGAGCCGATGCCTATGCCCATGGCAAGTGTGCGCTGGAGGGCTCGTCCGGTATAATCCTGCTCTACGGCGAACGACGAGTTGATGCCACGGCCTTCGAGATACAGGCTGCGTACTGTCGTACCCGAACCTTTGGGAGCGACCATAATCACGTCGACATCGGCAGGAGGAATCACACCAGTGCGGTCGGGCCATGTGATAGCGAAACCGTGAGAGAAATAAAGGGCGTCGCCGGGTTTGAGACATTTCTTGATTGTGGGCCATACGCTGAGTACGGCGGCATCCGAGAGTAGGCAACAGATGATTGTGCCGCGTTCGGCAGCCTCTTCAATCGAAAAAAGAGTCTCGCCCGGAATCCAACCGTCTTTCACAGCTTTGTCGTATGTCTTGCCTTCGCGCTGTCCTACGATGACATTGAAACCGTTGTCGCGCAGATTGAGGCTCTGGCCGGGGCCTTGTACGCCGTAGCCGAGGATTGCTATTGTTTCGTCTTTGAGTACATCGCGGGCTTTTGACAGAGGAAATTCCTCGCGGGTGATGACGGTTTCGTCGATACCGCCAAAATTCATTATAGCCATAGTAGTTTATTTAGTTTGGATTATTCTCTTTATTATCATTTCTCTCCTCGCGGCGTTTCAACTGCTCTTCGAGGTAGAGGTCCATGTATTCGACCGGAGATTTGGTAACGCACACACGGCCCGAGCGCACGAACTGGCGTATGTCGTAGCGCCTTAATGTCTCGAACAGGGCATCAGTCTCCCAGCGGTGCCCGGCTTTTTCGAGAACCGTGTAATCGGGAGTCATCTCGAGTATGCGCACTGAGTGGTGGCGGATTATGCTTTCGAGGTCTTGTTCTTCAAGCAATACCTGGGTAGGTACTTTATAGAGGGCGATTTCCTGATATACTATATCGTCGTCAGTGAACAGACAGACTTTGAGGACATCGATGCGTTTCTCGATTTGTTTCACCACTTTTTCCATTGTCGGACGGTCGGCCCAGCATGTGATGATGAGTTTGGTGATGTCAGGCACCGACGATTTGGATGCTGCCACATCCTCGATGTTGAGGCAACGGCGCGTAAAGATGCCCGATACCTGATTGAGAAGGCCTACGCAGTTCTCCGAATAAACGAGAAGCGTGAAAAGTTGCTGAGAAGTAGCAGGGCTCATAATTCAAAAACTGTATTCGGGTCAATAAGCATATTGTCAATCGCTTTTCCGGGCGCGACCATCGGGAAAACCATATCCTCGGGGTCTATGGCTACGTTGAGCACGAACGCTCCATCGTGGGCGAGCATGCGCTCTATACCCTCCTTGAGTTCGCTTCGGTCATGAATATCCATGCCCTCGATGCCATAAGCACGCGCAATGGTGATGAAATCGGGATTGAGAAGCGGCGTCTGGGAGAACCGCTGATGATAAAACAGATTCTGCCACTGGCGCACATTGCCGAGGTAATTGTTGTCCATCACCACCATCTTCACGTTTACGCCGTATTGCATTATGGTGCCGAGTTCCTGCATGGTCATCTGGAAGCCACCGTCGCCCATAAACGCCACGACCGTGCGGTCGGGACGACCGATTTTAGCACCTATGGCTGCAGGCAGTCCGAAGCCCATTGTGCCGAGACCTCCCGAAGAAATGAAACTGCGGGACTGACGGAAACGGAAATATCGGGCACTCATCATCTGATTCTGTCCGACATCTGTAACGGCAATTGCCTTGTTGCCAGTCGCTTCAGACACTGCTCGTACGACTTCTCCCATTGTCATGAGTGAGTCGTTGCTGCGATGAAGTTCTGCCTTGATTACCGTGTCTTCTTCGCGTTTCTTACAGTCGTCAAAGAACTTGAGCCATTCCTTGCGCTCGTCTACCCTGTCAATCAATGGCATGAGGCTGTCGAGCGCTTTGGCGGCATCGCTGTGCAGCGCTATAGCGGAGGGAACGACCTTGTCAAACTCCGATGCATCGATATCTATGTGAATTATTTTGGCTTCAGGTGCGTAAGCCGATGCTTTGCCGGTGACACGGTCGTCGAAGCGCATGCCTATGCCAATGATTACATCTGCCCGGTTGGTAGCCATGTTAGGGCCTATGTTGCCGTGCATGCCAAGCATGCCTTTATATAAAGGATGGTCCGATGGGACGACGGACAGCCCCAGAAGCGTGGTCGCAACAGGTATCTGTGCCTTCTCGGCAAATTCCATGAGCTGACGTTCGGCTCCGGAAATCGCCACACCCTGGCCTGCGAGAATCATAGGGCGTCGCGCGCTGTTGATTATTTCTGCGGCTGCCTGCAGTTTCTGCGGGTCGGCTATCGGAGAGGGGTTATAACTGCGGATGTAATTGATAGGCCTGTAGGGTTCGTCTACCAGACCAATCTGGGCATCGCGCGATATGTCGAGTACGACCGGGCCCGGTCGGCCGCTGCGCGCAATGAAGAATGCACGTGCGACGGCATTGTTGATATCCTTGGCTCGCCGAACCTGCAGGCTCCAAGATCGGAAGAGCACACGTCTGAACTCCAGTCACCATACGGAATCTC
>CAJUKF010000041.1 GCA_910587355.1 uncultured Muribaculaceae bacterium | reverse complement strand
AGATTATGCTTAATTGTAATCGTTTCTAACTACATAGTCATTTGCCGATGCAGAAATTCTCAAATATGTTTTGGAGGAGCTCCGGAGTGGTGATTTCGCCGGTGACGGAAGCGAGATGGCGGATTGCTTCGCGCAAGTCCTGGGCAATAAGGTCAGGGGGCAATGAGGAGCGGAGGCCGTCGATTACGGCGGCGGCTGATGTGGCGGCGGAACGCATGGCCTGTGCATGTCGTGCGTTTGTGACTATGAGAGCATTCTCTGTGTCTGAGGGTGTCAGAGCGGCTATGCGGCGTTGGATTATGTCTTTGAGATGGTCAATACCTTCACCTGTACGGGCGGATATTCTGACAGTTGATTCAGAGGGGTAGGTGAGTGCTTCTTGAGCTCCGGTATCGGTTTTGTTGATAGCGTATATTATTCTCTCGGAGGGGATATCATCCGGAATGTCATTCGTTTCGGGCTGCGTGGGGTCGACGACGTATATTATGATTTGAGCACTACGCGCTGCACGGTGTGAGCGTTCGATGCCGAGTTGCTCTATGGTGTCATCGGTGTATCGCAGGCCTGCGGTGTCGCGGAAGCGTATGAGATAGGGCCCTATTTCGAGTGTGTCTTCCACGATGTCTCGGGTAGTGCCGTGAATGTCGCTCACAATGGCCCGCTCGTCTCCGAGAAGAGCGTTTAGAAGCGATGATTTTCCTGCATTTGTGGGGCCGATGATTGCTACGGGTATTCCGTCTTTTATTGCAGCTCCGGTGTCGAATGTGTCTGCCAGACTGCCGAGCTCGTTTTTGAGCGACGTGGCGAGTTGGAGCAGATGGTCGCGCGAAGCAAATTCCACGTCTTCCTCCGAAAAATCGAGTTCGAGTTCGAGAAGCGATGCGAGGTCGACGAGCTGCTGGCGCATCTGCGACAGACGGTGTGAGTATTGGCCGCGAAGCTGCGACATGGCAAGGCGGTGGGCGGCCTGCGACGACGACGCTATGACATCAGCGACCGCTTCGGCCTGCGCGAGGTCGAGTTTTCCGGAGGCGTATGCCCGTCGGGTGAATTCGCCCGGCAGGGCGCCGCGGCAACCCTGACGGCAGAGTAGGGCAATGAGCTGTTTTTGTATCCACCGTGAGCCGTGTACCGATACTTCGACAACGTCTTCGCCGGTGAATGTGCCCGGTGCACGGAATACTGTTGCTACCGACTGGTCGATTATCTGGCCCGTATTTGGGTCAACTATCTCGCCCAAATGGGCTGTGTGTGTGGCCGCAGCCGAGAGGCGCCGGCCTTTCCATATTTTATCGGTTATAGTTATGGCATCTTTGCCGCTGATACGTATTACAGCGATACCTCCGCTGCCTGCCGGGGTGGAAATGGCGCATATGGTGTCGGCGGAGTCATATAGTAGTGTTGAGTTCATTTCAGTTTGTTATCGTTTACGGCGGTCGAAATCGTGGTATTTGGCCTGTTGTTCGACTTGTGTTTCTATATCGTCGGGCAAACAGCTGAAAAAATCGAATCCGGTGAGTTGCTCGATTTGGTCTACGCTCACTGCCATTGACTGTATTCCGTCGTGTGTTGGCGAGTTTGGCACTATGAAACCTATTGCCCGCGGAGGATTGACATACGGCGAAAGAATCACTTTGAAGAACCGCTCGGGCACGGCGACTTCCGATTTTCCTATAGTATGGTTTATTTCGTCGGTGAGAATCGGTCCGGCTATGATTATGATTGCACTGTCGCGACGTGCCCACTGTCGGCATTTATTTTCGAGTGTCGACCAGCATCCCCCGTTGACAGAGCGGTCTTGCGGGCACATATTGGTCAGATAATGCGAATCATCCATTGCTTCGGTGCTCCATTTCATGTCTGCTGCTGGAGCCATATGTCCGCGGTCGAATCCCGATTTACGGTAATCGTCGAGCTGCGGAGAACCGAGTATGTCGTTGTCAGGCTTGAAATTGGATTTGCGTGGTGTGGCTCCGTCGGTCTCTGAGGCCGTAAGTTCCCACGCCACGTAATTCGGCACGTGCCATGTCGGATTGAACGAAAGTGAGAAGCCTGTATACTGTTTTATGATTGATGGAAGCTCATCGGACAGAATCACCTTTTCAAGACAGTTGCCATACTGTGCCGCGCCCATGCTTTCGTGAGGGGCGCCGCAACGGCCGAAGGCGTAGAATGCTCCGATATATATTGCGCCAATTACAATGCAGCCTATTAACGAACTCGACAACGTTTTTTTGCGGCGCCCGGCTCGGCGGCGTAGGTACACTTTGCTGTTTTTACCCATTGGTGATACTGAAGGGATTGTTTAAATTATTCTGCGTAACGCGTTGCCAAGGCGGCTTATATCCTCAAGACTTAAAGCTGCCGAAAGGCTGAAGCGCAGGCGGTCGGTACCGGGAGGTACGGTCGGTGTGCGAATCGGCAATACATCAAATCCCTCTTCGCGCAGCTTGCCTGAAAGCTCGACAGCCTGTTGTGGATTGCCAACAATAAGTGGTTGTATATGACCCGTGTGCGAATTTGCTCCGACACTTTTCAATACCTCTGCGAGCGCCTGTCCGAGCATTTTAAGATGCCGGCGCTCGGTGTCCATTCCGAGAGCGCGCATGAAAGTGAACCGGCTCCAAAGTACATTTACAGGAGCGATTGCTGTTGAAAAAATAAGGCTGCGGCTCCTGTTAATCAAGAAACTGCGCATTGCCCGAAAGGTAATGGCGAATGCACCAGACGATGCCAGCGCTTTGCCGAGAGTGCCGATGATAATGTCAACATCTTCAAATCCGTCGGAAGCTTTGCAAAGACCGAGGCCGCCCGGTCCCTCTGTACCTACGCCGTGAGCCTCATCGACATACAGCACAGAACCCGGGAACCGTTTTTTGATGCTCACAAGTGTGCCTATGTCGGCGCAGTCTCCGTCCATGCTGTATACGCTTTCGGCTATTATTATGAGCTTGTAGCCTTCGCCATAGGCTTTTGTTGCGAGCCGGTCGAGATGTCCGTAATCATTGTGGCGGAATCGTGCGAACGGCAGTCCTGACAGTTTGATTCCGTCGATTATGCTGGCATGAACGAGTTTATCGGCGAGGATGTACGTTTTTGTGCCAGCAAATGCTGAGACAATGCCCGTATTGGCATGATAGCCGCTGTTGAAGAGAAGTGCCTGTTTTCCATTGCCGTAAGCATATGCAAGTGTTTCTTCAAGCAGCCTGTATGAATATTGTGAACGGGAGAGCAGACGCGATGCTGACGATGTGAACTGCATGTGACTGAAGTCTATGGTGCTGAGGAACTCTTGCTGCAGTTCCGGTTTCGATGCTATGCCGAGATAGTCGTTCGAACTTAAGTCGACCGTTTTCGAGGCTGGGTTCTCTGCAGGGAACCGGCGCAGATTGCCTGTTCGGTCAAGCTCGGCAAGAATATTATCAATAATTTGATTCATCGGAAATTATGTCGATAAGAGCAGTACACAGCGTACGAAGGTCTTCATCATTTATGATATACGGCGGCATGATATATACATTGCGACCGAAAGGACGAATCCATACACCTCGGTCTATGCAAACGCATTGGAATTTGCTGACATCCACATTTCGTGCCACCTCGACAACGCCGATAGAACCGAGAACACGTACATCCGACACATCCGGTAGTTTGGCTGCCGGTGCGAGCCATTCTTTCATCTGCTTTTCGAGATGCGCCACAATCTGAGACATGGGCTTTTCGTTAAGCATCCTGAGGGATTCGAGAGCTATAGCGCAGGCAAGCGGATTGGCCATGAATGTAGGGCCGTGCATGAGCACGCCTGCTTCGCCACGGCTGATTGTATCAGCCACCTTTTGGGTTGTAAGAACGGCGCTCATAGTGAGGTATCCGGCAGTCAGGCCTTTTCCTATGCACATAATGTCGGGTTCCACCCCGGTGTGCTCCCATGCGAAGAAGCGGCCCGTGCGCCAGAAGCCGGTGGCGATTTCATCAAATATGAGCAGTATCCCGTACTGGTCGCAGAGCTTACGGGCTTCGCGCAGATATTGCGGATTGTAGAACCACATGCCGCCTGCGCCCTGCACCACAGGCTCAAGAATAAGAGCCGCAATTTCATCATGTTTTTCCTCGAACAGCTCCCGCAGAGGGCGTATGTCGTTTTCGTCCCATGGTCCGTCGAACCGCGATTTTGGCTGAGGAACAAAATAACGGACGGGCAGGGCAGACCCGAAAGCTCCGTGCATGCCCGTCACAGGGTCGCACACGCTCATCGCATTCCAGGTGTCGCCGTGATATCCGCTGCGTATTGTGGCGAAATTCGATTTACGATGACTGCCCGACGCAGAGATAGCCGCCTGAACGGCCATTTTCATTGCCACCTCTACCGCAACAGACCCCGAGTCGGCATAAAATATATTGTGCATCGACGGGGGCGCCACTTTAAGAAGCTCTTTGCCGAGGTCAATCGCAGGCTGATGTGTGATGCCGCCGAACATCACATGGCTCATTTTTTCCATTTGCCGGGAAGCGGCATCGTTGAGACGTTTGTTGCCGTAGCCGTGAATCATGCACCACCACGACGACATGCCGTCGATTATTTCCCTGCCGTCGGCAAGATGCAGGCGCACCCCTGAGGCCGAGTCAACCTTGTAGGTGGGAAGCGGGTCTATAGTGGAGGTATACGGATGCCAGAGATGCTCGCGGTCCCAGGCGTCGTGTATGTTTTCTCTTTCCATAAGCATTTCGAAATGATGATACAAAATTACTGCTTTCTTTCCGTCGCAGCAATTTACGCGCATTATTTCTTTGTGTGCAAAATCCCATCAAGCATCCTTAGCGAAACTCAGGTTTCTTGGTCATGGAGTTGTATTAATTATGAGAGATAAACTCCTTGCGGAAAATACTCGGGCTTTTACCCGTAACACGTTTGAAAAGACGTGTGAAGTGTTGCGGATACCGGAAACCGAGGTCGTAGGCAATGATGCTGATGTCGGTGTCTGTGGCTGCGAGGCGTCGTTTGGCTTCGGCAATCAGTCTTAGAGTGATTATATCCTGGGGGGTGTTGCCTGTCTCACGTTTAATGAGGTCGCCGAAATAGCTTGGCGAGAGATTTGCCTTTTCGGCAAAATACGATACTTTGGGAACCTCATCTATAATACATCCTGCGGCAAATATCTCCGACAGCTGTTTCTCGAAGGCCGCTACTACAGATGAGTTGACATTATGGCGTGTTATGAACTGACGGTCATAGAAACGGCTGAGATATTCAAGAAGAAGCTGAATATTGGCCGAAATGAGGTCGGCCGAATGATTGTCGACCGGATAATCAATCTCCTCGCTGATTTTCGACAGACAGTCGAGAAAAATGCCGCGTTCGCGTTCCGACAGATGCAAGGCCTCGCGCTGTGCATATCTGAAATAACTGAAACTGCCGATTTTATCGGCCAGAGGCGTGCCGCAGATTAAATCGGGATGAAACATAAGACCCAGCACATCGGGTGCGAGGGGTTGTCCCGTACTGTCGACATCGATTACCTGACCCGGAGAGAAGAATACCACAGTGCCTTCCTGGTAGTCATAATACTCCCGTCCGTATTTCAGCGAGCAATTGATGCCGTTTTTGAGAAACAGGGCGTATACGCCATAATTCATTCTGATGCGGTCGATTCGCTTTGTGGCTTTTTTCAAATCAATTACCGTGATTAAGGGATGAACAGTTGACAGACCGAACAGTTTGTTATAGGCGTCGATTGAATTGATGTCAATGGTTGTCGTTTTTTCCATGCAGCAAAATTAATGATAAATTCCGTATATTTTTCATTATGCCGAATGATGGTAGGTTTTGCTGTAATCGGGGTAAGAATGTAGTGTGTCCACACACTAATTTTGCACCGGAAAACATAGATGACAATTCGTATATACTCATGGCAAAAAAATATCTGTTCACGTCATTTGTCATTGCTGTTATGGCAATGACTGCTGTTTCGCAGGAATTTAACACTCAAAACCCAAAAATATCATTTGCACGAATGGAGCAGTTGGACCTCACCCCGGAATGGGATAAGACTTTCCCGAAAAGCGACAAAGTGAAGCACAGCAAGGTAACCTTTGTCAATCGCTTCGGCATCACTCTTGCCGCAGACATGTATGTACCCGCAGACGCCACAGGCAGACTTCCGGCAATAGCTGTAAGCGGCCCTTTCGGTGCCGTTAAGGAACAATCATCGGGCCTGTACGCCCAGACTCTTGCAGAACGCGGATTTCTTACAATCGCTTTCGACCCATCTTACACGGGTGAGAGCGGAGGAATGCCGCGTTACGTAGCCTCGCCCGATATCAATACGGAAGATTTCAGTGCCGCCGTAGATTTTCTCTCGACTCTCGACAGCGTCGACCCTGCGCGCATCGGTATTCTCGGTGTCTGCGGCTGGGGCGGATTTGCAATTAATGCGGCAGCCAACGACCCGCGAATAAAGGCAACTGTAGCTTCAACGATGTATGATATCAGTCGTTGCACGGCTAACGGCTACTTCGATGCCGGCGACAATGCCGATGCCCGATACGAAATGCGTGCCAGACTGGCGGCTCAAAGAGTTGAGGATTACCGCAACGGTACTTACGCGCGTGCGGGTGGTGTTGTTGACCCGTTGCCCGATGATGCTCCGCAGTTTGTCAAAGACTATCATGCGTATTATAAGACGCCTCGTGGCTACCATAAGCGCTCGCTTAACTCCAACGCCGGCTGGAACATGACTTCCAATCTTGCTTTCCTCAATGCTCCCATACTCGCATATGCCGATGAAATCCGAAATGCCGTAATGATTGTGCACGGAGAGAAAGCTCATTCACGTTACATGGGCGAGACAGCATTCAGAGAACTAAGAGGGGATAACAAAAAGCTCCTGATTGTACCCGGAGCCAGTCACACCGACCTTTACGACAAAACGGATATCATTCCATTTGACGCAATTACCGAGTTTTATCAGACATATCTCAAATAATATAGCAATCCCTGCGAATGCCGACTTGGCGGATGCAGGGATTGTTTTCGCTGTCCAAAAGAAATAATTGCTTTAAGGCAGATATACATTGTGTACTTCCGCATTGTCATCCGTTGTCATATTGGCTTCCCAGAAACGGATTGCATCTTTTACCCAACCTTCGGCTACGGTTCCTGTTCCGATGCCGAATCCATGTCCGAGGCCTTCGTAAACATGGAACTCTGTGGGAATACCCATTGCCGCGAGCTGCTGCAGCCTGCGCTGCATCGTGCGCCACGATGCGATTCCGTCGTTCGAGCCTACGCAATTATATGTAGGTGAATCAAATTCCGATACATACGAATAGCCTGTGTATTGCATTATTACAGCTGCCGGCAACGGTATGCCGGTATCTCCCGTAAGCTGATACAGATAAGCCCGGTTACCTAAAGTCGCAGCCATGCGCGCTCCAGCCGAGCCGCCCCAAAGAGAGTAGTTGTCTTTCGACACTCCGAGCATATTGGCGTTTTCGCTGATGAAGCTGATTACCCGGGCCAAATCGCGATAAGGGTCATCGGGCCTGTATATCAGGGCAAGCGCCGTATATCCGGCTTTGCAGAGCTCAAGCGAGTGGGGGAAACTGTCGTGCATGGCGCCGACGTATGCGAAACCGCCTCCGGCATTGGTTATTGCATAAGGGCTACCGCTCTTGCCGCGGAATACAAAAATACCGGTATATTCTTTGGAGGGGTCGGCCGCCATTTCCTCTGGCGAATAAATATTGTAAAAAATCTGTTCGCCCTTTACGGCCTGTGAATGGAGATAATTAAGAATTTCGACTGTCTTCTCAACCCTGATATACGGATACCACATATATACAGCCGACGTGCTTACCTGAGCGAGCGTCAATGAGGGCGACACATTGCGGTCAACAGGAAAGAGCAACCGGCCGAAATCTCCGAAAGCCCTGTCGGTTAATACATCCGCTACTGTGGACTGTGACGTGTAATAATTATCTGTAGGTTCTGTCATTTCATTGTCTATGTTTTCTGTCGGAGAGCTGCCGGGTATAAACGGTTCTTCGCCGTCAATGGTCACTGTTGAGCATGATGCCAATAGTAATTTATCTTGCCATGCTGGAAGAAAAAGGTATATCCTATATCGTGCTATCTTCTCCCGCATCACTTGGCGAAGCAATGGAAATTCTTTACTCTGAATTCGGCGTGCGGAAAATTTCACTGCAGGGAGGCGGTATAATCGACGGAGCCATGCTCGCGTCAGGATTGCTCGATGGGCTAAGTCTTGTCGTTTATCCCGGAATAGATGGCCTGAGTACGGCTCCTTCGATTTTTGAATATCTGGGAGCCGCCGACGAACGACCCGCGGCGGGACAGTCGCTCGAACTGATTTCTGCGGAGCGGCGTGCATACGGCGTAGTGTGGCTTAGGTATAAAATACACCATAAATGACCTTCCATGGAGTTTTTTTCTGTTGGTAATGGAGCGGAGTTCAGAGGAGCTTCGCTCCATTTTTTAGCTTTAATAGTTTCTTTTTTTGTCTATAAACCTTAACTTTGTGTCCATTATAATACCTATTAATCTTAAATCGTAAGATAACCGACATGAAAAAGCATCTTCTGACTTTGGTTTTTGTCTTTGCGTGTATTATGACGCAGGCACAGCAGGCTCTTTGGGACGGCTCACCCATTGTTTCTCCCGAAATCCATCCCGACAACACCGTCACATTCCGTCTCTTTGCTCCCAAGGCAGTGAAGGTACAGGTCACAGGCGATTTCCTTCCGCCACAGAAGGTCCGTACACCGCGTGGAGATGCCGATGCTCCCGGAACTGCCGACATGATAGAGGAAAACGGTGTGTGGGAATATACTACCCCAACTCCGCTTGCTCCCGAGCTTTACAGTTATACATTGATTGTCGACGGCCTTAAAATCAATGACCCGTCGAATGTTCACCGCATTCGCGACGTTCGTTCGGTCAGTGATGTATTTCTGATTCCCGGAGGACGGGCCGATTTGTATAAAATAAATGATGTTCCTCACGGCACTTTGTCCAAGGTGTGGTACCACAGTTCTTCCCTCGGTATGGACCGCCGTCTCACCGTCTATACTCCTGCGGGTTATGAGAGCGGCAATAAGCGCTATCCCGTATTCTATCTTCTTCATGGTATGGGTGGTGATGAGAATGCCTGGACAGAGCTTGGCCGTGCATCGCAGATTCTTGATAACCTTATTGCAGAGGGTAAAGCCGAGCCAATGATTGTTGTCATGACAAACGGCAATGCCGACCTTCAGGCTGCTCCTGGCGAATCAAGTCTCGGTTTCGCTCCGCCTACAACACAGCTGCCTAAGACAATGGAAGGAAGTTTTGAGCTGCATTTTCCTGAGGTCGTGAAATTTATCGACAGAAATTACCGTACGGTCAAAGCGAAGAGTGCGCGTGCAATCGCAGGCCTTTCAATGGGAGGTTTCCACTCGCTGCATATTTCAAAGCAGTATCCTGATATGTTTGATTACATAGGTCTGTTCTCCGCTGCAATCATGCCTAAATCTGGTGCTGAATCAACTGTCTACGCCGATATGGAGGCTAAACTCAGAAAGCAGTTCGACAGTAAGCCGGCTCTCTACTGGATTGCCATTGGCGACAAGGATTTCCTCTATGAAGCCAATAGCAAATATCGTAAGTTGCTTGACGACAATCATTGGCCCTATACTTACTATGAGACTTCCGACGGCCATATCTGGAAAAACTGGCGCATCTATCTCACGGAATTCGTACCTATGCTCTTCAGAAAGAAATAATAAATCATGAAAATTGTGTCAAAGCTTCTGGCTGTGCTTGCCGTCGTGGCTTGTACCGTAGCTGCAGGATGTGAAAATGTGATAGAAGTCGCAGTGCCTGAAGGAGATGCTACCGAGGTGCTGCGTGCAGCCATAGATGAGGCTGCCGCCTTTGACGGGCGCCCTGTCACGATTCGCCTTGAAGCGGGTGATTACCATATCAGCCGCACTCGCGCTGCGCGGCATGTCTATTATGTGTCTAATACTGCCTCGGCACAGGAAAATCCCGACCCCACAAAGCATATAGGAATTTGGCTCAAAGGATTGCGGAATGTTGTCATAGATGGAAACGGTGCACGGTTTGTGACCCACGGTGAGATGACTCCTATAGTGATTGACAGTTGCACCAATGTGACACTGAAAAACTTTTCGCTTGCTGCCGCCGACCCCTCAGTGCCAGAATTCAAGGTGGTGGCTGTCGACAGCATTTCCATGACGGCGGAGATTACTGCGCCGTCACGGTTTGAAATTGCTGACGGCAGATTTTATTTTGTTGGTGAGGACTGGCGTTTCCCCGATGAGCGTTATCCTCGACTGGCTCAGGTCTTTTATCCCGAAGAGAACGTGACTCTGAGGTGCGACTCTCCGATAGAGGATTACTCAGAGGCTTATACCGTCGGTGACAACCTTGTGCGTTTTGTGTACAACAGCGTTCCCGATGTCCGCACCGGTGAAATCTATCAGTTCCGGCATGGTATCCGCAGTGAAGTATGCGGATTCATAAACCGCAGCCGGGATGTAAGGATTGAAAATGCGGAGTTTAACTTTCTCGGCAATTTCGGCCTTGTAGGACAGTTTTCAGAAAATATCACATATGATAATATCCGTTGCCGCCCTGATGCAGGCACGGAACGTACAAACGCCGGTTTTGCCGATTTTGTGCAGATGTCGTCATGCAAAGGCCGCGTCAGGATAATCAATTCATATTTCGAAGGCGCACACGACGACCCTGTAAACATCCATGGCACACATCTGGTAGCTGTGGCAAGCGATGCCCCCGACAGACTCACCGTGCGATATATGCACGCCCAAAC
This sequence comes from uncultured Muribaculaceae bacterium, assembly GCA_910587355.1. Taxonomy (GTDB): domain Bacteria; phylum Bacteroidota; class Bacteroidia; order Bacteroidales; family Muribaculaceae; genus CAG-873. Next base: position 14,674 of record CAJUKF010000041.1, on the reverse strand, counting down.
CTATGGTTTTTTGCCCTTTGCTGCCGGCGACAGTGTCGAGATAGTCAACAGGCATACGCTGAATGCGTTATCGTCGGCAAGCGTAAAGAATGTAAGACAACTGAATGAATATGATTATGAACTGACACTCGACCGGGTCGTTTTTCCATTGCCGGACGGTATGATTATCGATGATTTGGCTGTTGAAAATATTTCGTGGACACCCGAAGTCGAAATTTCAAATAATTATTTCGCGAGGATTCCCACCCGCGGAATTCTTATCACCACCCGTGGCAAATCCATTATAAAAGATAATGTGTTCTTCCGTATGCCCATGTCGGCGATATTGGTTTCAGATGATGCACGCGGGTGGTATGAATCAGGGCCGGTGTGCGACCTCACGATATGCGGCAATACATTCTTTGAATGCGGCTCGCCGGTGATTGCTGTCTGGCCAGAGGTAGAGCGGTTCGACACACCCGTACATCGGAATATCACGATTGAGGACAACCGTTTTATACTCGGTGAGGGTAGTGTTGCGGTAAGTGTACGGGAATCGGACAGTATTATAATAAGGCATAACCTTTTTGAAATCGGTAATTCCGATAATGCTGTGTCTGCCGACAGCCTTGTCGAAGTACGGAATACATCCGGCTTCATTATGAGCGATAATCATGTAGAGAAGCGTGTCGGCAGCTAATGACCGTCTTTCCGCCTGTCAGCCGATGATTCCTTCCTCTTTAAGAAATTTGCGGAAGGCCTCTGCTTTTTTCTCGGGAGCGAGAGGATATGCGCGCGATGTCGAAGGGAGGCGCCATATGCCTATTATGCGGCCCGAAGGCAGTGTCCACTGCGACGGTATGCCTATCGGAGGAATCGGTATACCGGCAATGGAGGCGACAACTGATGCCGCTTTTTCGCCGGCGGCACCGATAGCGCGGCATTGAGGCATTGTTTCAAGTAGTGCGGGCAAATCGAGAGTTTCTACAATTTCAAGGAATTTGTCGGAGGCGTTATCTCGCAGGCGACGCACTTTTATGCCTGTGTCGGCAAGTGCGATGCGGCGCTTTACGAGCATTTCCTTGATTTTTTCGGGATGATACGATTTATTCGCCTTGTCGTAGAATGCTTCCGGATTATTTTCCATGATGATTCCCATTATCTTCCAGAAGTCGTTGGTGCGGTTTGGATAATAGAAATTCATGGCCCAGCGTTTGGGTTGTGGAGGGAATGTGCCGAGAAAAAGCACCCCGGCTCCCTCGGGAATAAACGGGGGCCAGGGGTGCGTTTCAATATCGTTTACAGTCATATCAGAATACCTTGATAGTGACATAGCGCTTGGGATTGCGCTTGATGTCGGTGAAGAGAGAGTCAAGAGAGGTGACCGTGGCGTTGAGGTTGTCGTAGAGAGCCGGGTCTTTAGAGAGTTTGCCCAACGTGCCGTTGGGGTTGTTGAGGTCGTTTGTAAGCACTTCAAGGTTTGCAAGCGATGCCTGTAGACTGGCCATGAGCGTGTCGACGGGAGCATTGCGGAGCATTCCCGACACTGCGGCGAGGTCGCCGGTGATTGTATCTACGTTTTCAGTGATGCTCTTCACGTTGCAGGCCACAGGACGGAGCTGTGTCATAACGGCGTTGAGCGATTTCATTGTGGCCTGCAGTTCGAGGGTTATGTCATCGAGGCGTTTCACGCTTGTGGTGAGTGCCGGGTCGCCGGTAATGGCGTTGAGGTTGGAAATGAGAGTGTCGATTTTCGGGAAAATGGTGCTTACGGCAGGCATGAGGTTGGTGCTCACAGCATCCATGAGGCCGCTTGTCTTCGTAGCGATGATAGTGTCGCCGATATTGTAATAGCCGTTGGCAGGATTGCCTGGTTTGAGGGCTATCGAGGCAGTGCCGAGGAGGTCGGTGGTCAGTGCGCCTTCCGTACCGACCGGTAGACGGAGCTGTTTGTCGAGACTGAGCTCAACCACTACATGCCCGGGATTGTTGTAATCGTAACGGATGTCGCGTACGATGCCTATTTTATATCCGTTTAGTGTCACAGGCGCCGACTGTGTCAGCCCTTCTACATTGGTATAGCTTGCATAGAAATAATTGGCGGCTTTGAAGATGTTGACGCCTTTGAGGAAATTTATGCCGAAGAAGAGAATTGCGAGGGCGAGGACTGCGAGGACTCCTATGAGTAGTTCTTTTCTTTTCATTGTTCGGATGATTGTATTTGCGCCCTATGACGGACGCTCTTGGTGGTTAAACGTATGGTGCTTATGTTTAGTTCTTTGATTTGTAATATTGTCTGAAAGCATTGAAGAGCGCGTCAGCGCACTTCTGGCGCCCTTTGTCACTGCCGAGGAAAGTTTCGCAGACAGGATTGCATATGAAATCAAGCTCGACAAGCACAGCCGGCATTTTTGTTGCCCACAGCACGAGAAAACCTGCCTGACGTACACCTTTGTCGGCGCGCCCTGCAGTAGCGATAAGCTCATTCTGAGCCATGGAGGCGAAATCGATGCTTCGGGCCATATTTCGGTTTTGACCGAGTTCGAATATTATATATGATTCCGATGAGTTGGGGTCGAAGCCCTGGTATTTCTCCGTGAAATCTTCTTCGAGTTCAATCACGCTGTTTTCCCGCATGGCCACAGAGAGATTGGCTTCGCTTTTGTGCAGCCCGACAGTGTAGACCGATGCCCCGCTCAGCTTGGTGCGTCCTTTGGTGCGCTTGTCCACCGAGTTGACGTGAATCGATATGAACAGGTCGGCTTCTGCCTGATTGGCGATATCGGCGCGACCGTAGAGCGATATGAATACATCGCTGTTTCGGGTCATGACTACATTGACACTGTCGCCGTATTCTTTCTCAATTAGCTTGTTGAGACGCCGGGCCACGTCGAGCGTTATTGTTTTCTCGTTTTGTTTCTTTCCACGGCAGCCGAAGTCCTTGCCGCCGTGTCCGGCGTCAATGGCAACGGTGAACGGATGTTTTTGCAGCGTTTCAGCGCCTGAGCGCATCGGCACCGCAAGCATCGCGAATGTGCAGAGAGCAGATATGATTAACGATGAAATATGCATATCAGTCGCAAAATTACTACTTTTTTGGACAGCAAAGGTGTCCGAAAGGTCGAAAAATTTCATACATGGCGCAAAAGTCTTAACTTTGCATCAAATTTTCGCTCAATCATGTTAGAATTTATAGAAGGCAATATTCATGAGCTTACTCCTGCCACGGCCGTCCTCGCCACCCGGGGCGGAGTAGGGTATATGCTCAATATAAGCCTGCCCACATATTCGGCTCTCGAAGGCAAGACCGAAGCCCTGCTTTACGTTCACGAATCCATTCGGGAGGATGCGTGGGTGCTTTATGGTTTTGCCGGACGTCGCGAGCGCGAGCTTTTCCGCTCGCTCATAGGTGTGTCTGGTGTCGGAGCCGCTACCGCTATTATAATATTGTCGTCGCTGCAGGGCGACGAGCTCGCTGCTGTCATTGCCGGCGGCGATGTGAAACGCCTTAAGGCTATCAAGGGAATAGGAGTAAAAACGGCAGAAAGAATCATTGTAGACCTCCGCGATAAAATAAAATCGGAGGCTGCTACGTTAAATTTACGGACGCGTTCCAACAGCGACGCCTTCGACGAGGCTTTCGCAGCCCTTACGGCTCTTGGTTTCGACAAGAAGCTGAGCGAAAAGGCGCTCGACAAGCTTTTCGGCGAATCGCCTTCAATCACAGTGGAGGCTGCCGTGCGTAAGGCTCTGTCGATGATGTGAGAACGGCTCCGGCTGTAAATGGAAAAAGCTTATCTGCGATATAAGACATCACCTATGTGGCTGTTCCTGTTGCTTATAGGGATAGCTGTCGCCGTGCCTTTGCCGATTTCAGCCCAGTATTACCAGCCTGAAATCACACCTCCGCCGCCGTCGGTCATTCCGGCTCCTCCGGCGATTGCTCCCGGCGACTCCGTGCAGCTTCCGCTGCCGGTGCGACCGTCGGTTCCGCAGAGCTACGAAGACCTCGTTCAGAGCGAGCTCGCCTACGACCTCTCTACCCCCTCGAACATAGTTACTTCGGCAGAATTCGACCCTGCCACCGGTTGTTATGTGGTGCATACACGTCTCGGCGGCATCGACATAGCCCAGCCGTTCATAATCACTGCCCAGCAGTACAACGACTGGCAGTTCCGCCGTTCGATGCAGCGCTATTACCGCGACCGCAACATGGGGCTGATTACCGACAAGGAAAAAGAGCCCTTCAACGTGCTCGACATGAATTTCGCGCTCGGTCCGCTTGAAAAGATTTTCGGCCCCGGCGGTGTGTCGCTGCGCACACAGGGCTCCGTGCAGATTTCGATGGGTATCAAGAGCAACAAAACCGACAATCCGGCGCTTTCGCTCTCGGCCCGTCGCAAGACTTATTTCGACTTCGACCAGAAAATACAGGCGACAATCGCAGCCGGTGTCGGTGACCGCATGAAGTTCAATATGACCTACAATACCGACGCTACATTCGATTTCGACAGCAAGAACCTCAAGCTCGCCTACGAGGGCAAAGAGGACGATATTGTCAAGAACATCGAGGCCGGTAATGTATCGCTCACCACGGGTTCGTCGCTTATCCGGGGAAGCACGGCGCTTTTCGGTATCAAGACCAAACTTCAGTTCGGCAAACTGACCGCTACCGCAATTGTGTCGCAGCAGAACTCGGAATCCAAGAGTGTCAACACCCGCGGAGGCGCGCAGACCACCAAATTCACAATCAATGCTGACGAATATGACCAGAACCGTCACTATTTTCTGGCCCAGTATTTCCGCGACAACTACGATAAATTCGCCTCGCGTCTGCCTTTTGTCTCTTCCGGCATAAAAATCACACGTATAGAGGTATGGGTGACGAATAAGACCGGTAAATATGACCAGGCCCGTAACTTTGTGTCCTTTATGGACTTGGGCGAAAACCGCGTCCTCGCCTCCGACCACTGGACAACGAATCCGGCTCTGTCGAATCCGGCCAATGCGTCGAACGACCTTCTTCAGGTTATCAAAACGGAATATCCAGGCGCCCGCAATATCAATCAGGTCACGCAAGAGCTGGAACCTCTTGAGGCGTTCGGTATTACCGGCGGCCGTGATTATGAGAAAGTGGAGAGTGCCAGGCTGCTTTCTTCGAGCGAATATACACTCAACTCCACCCTCGGTTATATTTCAATCCGCACGGCCCTGAACGCCGACGAAGTCCTTGCCGTGGCATATGAATATACCTATAACGGGCAGGTCTATCAGGTGGGCGAGTTTTCGGGCGACATCACCACTACTGACCAGTGTCTGTTCCTCAAGATGCTCAAAAGCACCACCTCGTCGCCCTATCTGCCCATGTGGGACCTCATGATGAAGAACGTCTATAATCTCGGAGGGTTCCAGATTCAGAAGTCGAAATTCAAGTTCAACATCAAATATCTCTCCGATACAACAGGCACACAAATCAATTATCTGCCGGTGCCGGGCCTTAACAATCAGCCGCTTCTGCAGGTGATGAACCTCGACCGCATAGACTCTAACGAAGAGAGTAATCCCGACGGTTTCTTCGACTTCATCGACGGCTATACCATATTGCCTTCGCAGGGCAAAGTCATCTTCCCGGTCGTGGAGCCTTTCGGCGAGCATCTCCGCTCAAAAATAAACAACGACGCTCTCGCGCAGAAATATGTCTATCAGGAGCTTTACGACTCCACTATTGTGGTCGCACGCCAGTATGCCGACAAGAACAAGTTTATCATGACCGGCGAATATCAGGCATCGTCTGGCTCGCAGATTCGCCTCAACGCCATGAACGTGCCCCGCGGTTCGGTTATAGTCATGGCCGGCGGGGTGCAGCTCACGGAGAACTCCGATTATACCGTAGACTATGCCATGGGCATAGTCACCATCACCAATCAGAGCATCATCGATTCGGGACAAAATATATCGGTAACACTTGAAAACCAGTCGATGTTCTCCACACAGCGCAAGACACTTCTCGGCCTCGACCTCCAGTATCAGTTCAATAAACGTCTCAATTTCGGTGCCACGCTTCTGCATTTCTCCGAGAAAGCTCTGATTGAAAAAGTGAATATCGGCGATGAGACAGTGAACAACTCAATGCTCGGTTTCAACATGTCATACAACGGCGAATTCATGTGGCTTACGAATCTCCTCAATAAAATTCCTACTGTAAACGCCACGGCCCCTTCTCGACTGAATTTCACCGCAGAATATGCCGCATTGCTTCCGCACAGCCAGAAGACAGGTACGAACAAGGGCTCGTCATATATCGATGACTTCGAATCCACGCAAATCGGCATCGACTTGCGTTCCCCTTATTCCTGGTTCCTCGCGTCAACTCCTTACGACCCATCGCCCGACGCTCTCTTTCCGGAGGGTAAGCTCAGCGATAACACCGATTACGGCAAAAACCGCGCGTTGCTCAACTGGTATTTTATCGACCGCCTCTTCACACAGCGCAACTCATCCATGTGTCCGGGCTATATTAAGAGCGACCTCGCGCAGCTGTCGAATCCTTATGTACGCGATATTACTGTGCGAGAAGTTTTCCCAGGGCGCGAGACCACTTATGGCGAGTCGCAGTACATTCAGACTCTGAATCTTAGTTTCTATCCTGACGAGCGTGGTCCGTATAATGTCGACAATGTCAATATAAACGAGGACGGCACACTGCGCAATCCCGAAAAACGCTGGGGCGGCATCATGCGAAAGATGGACAACACCAACTTCGAGCAGAGTAATATAGAGTATGTTCAGTTCTGGCTTCTTAATCCTTTCCTTGACCCTGAGGCCGATAATCTCGAAGGCGGCGACCTTTATCTCAATTTCGGCGAGATTTCAGAAGACATTCTTAAAGACGGCATGAAGAGTTACGAGAACGGCATCCCTTACGACGGTAACGATACATATCTGAAAAACACCGTCTGGGGCCGTGTTTCATCGCAGAACTCACTTACATATTCGTTTGATAACGCAACCGGTGCCCGTCTCGCCCAGGATGTCGGCCTCGATGGTCTGCCCAACAGCGACGAGTTCACATTCGGCACTTATCAGAATTATATCGACGGCCTTCGTCAGCGTTTATCTCCGGCTTCAATGGAAGCCATGCAGACCGATGCTTTCTCGCCGTTCAACGACCCGGCAGGCGACAACTATCATTTTTATCTCGGGAATGACTACGATGCGCAGCGTCTCTCTATTCTTGAGCGTTACAAGCGTTACAACGGCGTAGAAGGCAACTCACTTTCGCCCGAGGACGCTCCCGACCGTCTTTACCAGTCGTCGCGCTCGGTGCCCGATGTCGAGGATATAAACCAGGACAATACTCTTAACGAATACGAGCGCTATTTCCAGTATCATATCTCAATCCGTCCCGAAGACTTCGTTGTAGGCAAGAACTATATCACCGACAAACAGGTGTCGCTGCAGCCTACACGCGACGGAAAAAATATCGAAGTGGAATGGTATCAATTCAAAATACCTCTGAGCGACTATGAGAAGGTGGTCGGTTCAATCAACGACTTTTCCACCATACGCTTCGCCCGTATGTTCATGACGGGCTTCAAGAAAACCACTCATCTGCGTTTCGCCACGCTTGAGCTCGTACGCGGCGAATGGCGTCCGTATGATTTCAATCTCAATACCCGCGGTGATTCTCCGGCGCAGGGCGAACTTGATATGTCTGTTGTCAATATCGAGGAGAATGCGAGCCGCGAGCCTGTGAACTATGTGCTGCCTCCAGGTGTGACACGTATCACCGACCCGGGACAGACACAAATCACGCAGCTCAACGAGCAGTCGCTCTCACTCAAGCTCACCGGTCTTAACGCCGGCGACGCCCGCGGCATATACCGCAACACCCAGCACGACCTCCGCAACTACAAGCGTCTGCAGATGTGGACACATGCCGAGGCCCTGATTGACAATACGACCAATCTCCGTTCGGGTGATTTCTCCATATTCATCCGTCTCGGTTCGGATGTGAAAAACAACTTCTATGAATACGAGGTTCCTCTCGAACTCACCCCTCCGGGAAAATATGACCGTTATCTCGATTCCGACCGGCAGATTGTATGGCCGCGTAACAACTATCTTGACTTCAACCTCCAGAGTCTTGTCGACCTTAAGAAAGAGCGCAACCGCGCAAAGCGCGACCAGAAGAGCGGAGTAGGATACGCCACTCTATACACCGGACGAGACCCCGACAATGAGCGCAACAGAATAGCCGTGATGGGCAATCCTACCCTGAGCGACGTGCGCGTGATGCTGATAGGCGTGCGCAACAACTCCGCAGCCATGAAAGACGGAATCGTCTGGGTTAACGAACTTAAAGTGACCGATTTCAATGAATCGGGCGGCTATGCCGCGAAGGTCAATGCCACTCTGTCGATGAGCGACATTGCCACACTCAATCTCGGCGCGCATGTCGAGACCGCCGGTTTCGGCAGCGTAGACCAGAGCCTCAATGAGCGTCGTCTCGACGATTATCAGCAGTTCAATGTGGCTGTCCAGGCGGATATGGGTCGCTTCCTTCCCGAAAAAGCCAAGCTCCGTGCTCCTATCTATTACTCGATGAGTAAGGAGAAGACTTCGCCCAAGTACAACCCACTGGACCAGGATGTGCTTCTTAAAGATGCTCTCGACGACTGCGAGACCGCAGCCGAGCGCGATTCGATAAGTTCATATGCTGTTGAGCGCTCTACTGTGCAGAATTTCTCCATTTCGGGCCTGAAATTCGATGTGCAGAGCAAGAATCCCATGCCGTGGGACCCTGCCAACTTCACGCTGAATTTCTCATTCACAAAGCAGTCGAAGAATGACCCGACGACTGAGTATGAGAATACAAACGACTACCGCGGCTCGTTCGCTTACTCTTATTCGCCCTTCATAAAGCCGTTCAAGCCATTCAAGAATCTTAAAGGCAAGAGCAAGAACGCCAAGTTTCTCAAAGACTGGGAGCTGCAGTGGCTGCCCAACAACATCTCTTTCCTAACTTCGATGAGCCGCTACTATTACGAGCAGCAGACACGTTCGGAGACCGATGTAGATTTCCAACTCCCGGTTTCGGTGAGCAAAAACTGGCTGTGGGACCGTCAGCTGTCCCTCACGTGGAATCTTACCAAGAGCCTCTCGCTGTCGTTCAACTCCAATACGTCGGCGCGTATCGAAGAGACTGTAGGTGCGGTGAACCGTAAGCTTTTTCCCGACAGATACCGCGACTGGAAAGATACCGTATGGCAGTCTATCAAGTCACTCGGCACACCGTGGGCCTATAATCAGACCTTCACAGGGCAGTATAAGGCGCCTTTCAATAAAATAGCGTTCCTTGATTATCTCACCGGCTCTGTAAGCTATAATGCGACTTACCGCTGGGACCGCGGAGCTACGGTGGACGGTATCCAGATGGGTAACTCTATTGCCAATCAGGCGTCGTGGACTGCCGACGGACGCTTCAATTTCGAGACTTTATATAATAAATTCACTCTTCTTAAAGAAGTCAACAAGCGTTTCGCAAATACGCGTCCTACAGCACAGCCCGACCGTAAAGCGAAGAAATTCGAGCGTACATTCAAACTGAAGCCCGACACTTCGCTTATTATAAAGCACAATCTGCGCACCAAGAAAATAAAGGTGACAGCCAAGACTGTCGACGGAAAACCTTTCGTAATAAAGACAAAACCCATCGATGCCAACAGCATAGAGGTGCTTACACGCGGTGAAGATAACGTGAAATTCACCATTGTTGAAGTGCTCAAGGATGAAAAGAGCCTTGCCAGAGAAATCGGCGAGTATGCTCTCCGGTTTGTCATGTCGCCGCGTAGCGTTTCCGTCCGTTACCGTAATACGAAATCTATGTCTTTGCCGCTCTTCGCCCCGAGCATAGGCGATGTATTCGGTCAGTCGACCAAATATGGCCCGATGTCGCCGGGTCTTGATTTTGCATTCGGCTTTACCGGTGAGGATTATCTGCAGAAGGCCCTCGACCGTGGCTGGCTGATTACCGACGACGGCCAGACTTCGCCGTCGGTCTTCGCCCGAACGAATGAACTCAATATCGAGGCTAATTTCGAGCTCTTCAAAGGTTTCAAAGTACAGCTGACCTTCAACCGCACGGATAACCGCAATACGCAGACACAGTTCATGTATAGCGGTATGCCTCAGACTCTTTCAGGCTCATATACGCGTACTCATTGCGCCATTCTCACGTCGTTGCGCTCGTCAAAGGCCGACAACGGTTACTGGTCGGATGCCTTTGCCCAATTCCTAAGTAATATCCCTGAGGTGCGCCGGCGTGTCGAGGCTCAGTATGTAGGGCTGAATTATCCTATGGGTGGCTTTCTCTCCGACAATGCTCATGCCGGTATGCCGTTCGACCCGGCAGTCGGAACTGTCAGCGAGACATCGTCCGATGTGCTTATTCCGGCATTCATTGCGGCATATACGGGTCGTTCTGCAGCCAAGGAGACTCTTGACCTCTTCCCCTCGTTCGCAAGCGTTATGCCCAACTGGCGCATCACATACGACGGTCTGATTAATCTCGGCAATCTCCGTAATATATTCAAGACTTTCACACTCAGCCATGCCTATCAGTGTACCTATTCCATAGGTTCTTTCTCCTCATATCTCAACTGGGCCGGAACAGGACACGGAAATCTCGGATTTACTCTCGACGAGCTGTCGGGAGAGCCTGTGCCGTCTACACCATATAATATATCATCTGTTGCTATTACAGAGCGTTTCGCGCCGCTGATTGGCGTGAATGTGACTCTGAAGAACGATATCCGCATCAATGCCGAGTACCGCGACCAGCGCACACTTACCCTTAATACCTCTGCGGGGCAATTGGTTGAGGCTACTTCGAGAGGTATAACCATAGGTGCCGGATATAAGATTGTAGGGTTTAACAGTGTGCTCAAAATGAAGGGCTCGCAGCAGGGCGTAAGCAACGACCTTACGCTCAATGCCGATTTTTCATTCCAGAATAATCAGGCTGTTATCCGGCGTATCGAAGGCAATTATACACAGCCTACGAGCGGTACAAACACGCTGAACATTAACTTCACCGCAGCATATGTGCTGAGTCGTCGCCTCACTGTGTCGGCCTACTTCGACCACCAGGTGAATACACCGTTGGTTACCACGAGCGCATATCCCACGACGAACTCTTCCTATGGTCTCTCGCTTAATCTCTCGCTGGCAAGATAAAACGCCACTTCAGCGAGCGTTGGGGTTTACAGTTCGCCGGAAGTGTTAAAAGAAAATATCTGAGTTTTTCATTGGTTATTAAAAAATTATGTCTACATTTGTGAAATTTCTAATGCAATAGCCATGAAAAAACTTCTTTCCGCACTTCTGTTAGCACTTCTTCTCGTCCCGGTTACTTCATGTGACTCTGATTCGCCGAAATTAGATGACGATAACGATTACCCGATATTCGATTTAACTCCGGTAGAACTGTGTATCTCTATCGTAGATGAGCAAGGTAATTCTCTTCTTGATGAGAGCTACGACAAGAATATTGTCGGTGCGCCAATCACTTTTTCTGATGAAAAGGAAGTTTATTCGGTTGATTGGGAGACCTATAAAAAAGGTAGCCGGTACTGTATGCCAATTCTTTTTGGCGCTATGTACCGGCCAATCTTAGTATGGAACGGAAATCATTGGGATTTTTCCGATGAATGGGAAATCGGTTTTGGTCAATTAGATGGAGCTGAGGATTTCGACTTTACGATTAAGGCGGAGGCCTGCGGACAGGAATTCGAACTTAGGGTTACCAACAAAATAGAATGGGGAAACAAGAGACCCATAATAACTCGCAAATATTACCTCGATGGTAAGGAGTTGGAAGATAATCGTTATTTCCTTGTCATCAAACAGATGAATTTGCACTAATATATCGTTTTAGAAAGCCAGAATCAGGCCGGTAGAGAACGTGCCGAAATCAAGAGCCGCACGCTCGCGGAGTACTTTCATTGGAGCATAGCGTGCATATACTCCGAAGCCTCCCACTGTTACGGCTAAAAGTGCATCAACGGTTACAGGCCGCTGGCCGATGCCGTGTGTGTCAATCTTATAGTCGCGTTCTCTAATTTTATAACGTGTGGTAAGATGTGCGCCGGTATTGAAATTGACAATCGGGCCAAGTGACAGACTCCACTCTTTGGCGAAATTAAGATTGTAGAAAACTGGAATCTGTAGGCTGAATATGTGAACGCCCGATTTTACATCGCGTGCATTTTCGTCGTAAGGCCGCAGAATCAACTGATTGTTTTCGGCTTTGTCCAAATAGTGTCGGGCCACGGTGTTAATATTCAGGTAACGTAAACCCAGTCCGGTCTTGAATGAGCTGCGTCCCCGGCGAGCTTCCACACCTAAGAGTATGTTCCAGGTCCATTCTAGACTGCGTCCCATTGACGGATTCAAGGGTAGTGAAGCATTGACTGGAGTGGCAAAACCGAAAGCTATGCCTGACGATATCACATTCCATTCCGTTTTTCCGCTGCGGTGGATTGGAAAACCAATGCCGAATTCTCCGGTACCTGTCCATGAACGTACGCTGCGGTCGGGAGTAACAGCAAGCGGGAAAGTATTGCTGACCGGCGACCCGACATTGTCGGTGAACGAGACAGTCAGAGTTGTATCCGATGCTACAACAAGAATGCTGTTTACATCGCTATATCTCAGTGCAACGGTCTGGTTTACATACATTATTGGCTCTTCGGCGGCTGCTGCGGCTGCCGATGTGGCAAATTTATAATGGAATGAATCTTTGGTCCCGTTAACCTGTTTTACATTGAGCGTCAGAATCTCAGGTGAATAATTCAGATTCAGACTGCGGGCGGTGGAGGCATGAAGCAAGGTGTCGGCCGGAGCCTGTGCCACGGAAACCAACGAAAATACAGACAGAAGAGCAGGAAGTAGTAATTTGAGTTTCATATCATTTTTTATTTTTTTTCAGTGATTCAATTATTTTAGCCTGTTCCTTGGCTGAGAGCTTTCCTTCAAGAAGTACCACCATGATTGTTGACGATTGTGTCTTGCGCCGGCTTTCTACGAAGTAGAGATAGGTGTTGAGGCTGTTCGGCTGCGGATTGTTCAGGGCGAGGTAGGCATATGAGAGTTTGCCGTCGGAGTACCGTAAATCGCGTCCGGACGCATTGTGGGCGTCGGCAAGGATAAGCTTGCATACCCGTTCGCCGTATACTGCGGCATCGGCTTTGAAGAATGCCAGACGCTCGAGTCGTGAATTGATTTTTCGGGCCGCTTTTCCTGTGACGACGGCCTCGGTAACGTTGGGGTCAGAGGCCCAGGCAGCATTGAAAATCTGCTCGATGCTGAGCTGGGCTTGCATTGCAACGGCACATATAGCCATAGCTATTGTTAATAATATGCGTCTCATGACTATTGTATGTTTATGTTATCTGGTAAAATTGCGGCGAATTCCTGCAGTTCGGATTCCATTGTGCGGTCAGATTCTTCGATGTCGCCGCCGAATTCGCTAAGATTCTGAGCAAGAAGGTCGAGAACAAGACTCTCGTCGCTGATGTAAACGCCGCCGCTGTATGCGAAACTGGTTTCGTGAGGAGCTTTGTTTGAGCCAATCATCCACGAGATGCCTGTAGCTACGAGCAGCGTAAGAGACGCTGCGACAGTAGTGACATAATACAGCCGGCGGTGGCTGCGGCGCTTCGGGCGTCTGAAGCCCATTATGGCGCGCAGACGCTCAATTTCGGGATGATTCGACGCTGAACGGGCGACGAGCCGACGAAGATGTGATTCCTCGGCATCGGTGAGCCGGCAGTCGTAGTATGCTTCCAGTTGGCTGAGTATGTAATCGGTATCATTCATAAAGGTCGCGATTCTCAATATAAATATTTCGGATAGTGCGTCGGGCTCGGCTAAGTATCAGACGTGCATTCGCTTCGGTAATGCCGCAGGCAACTGCCGTCTCGCGGTAGGAGAGGCCATTGACATCGTGCAGTGTGAACACTCTTAACTGTGAGGGAGACAGCACGCGTCTGCTCAGGCGCATGACAATGGCATAGGTATCTTCGGTGTCATGCGGTTCATCGGCGGGGCTGTCAATATTATCGGGAAGCACCACATCGGAATGTGTCTGCGAACGTCTGAAGGCATCTATGGCAGTATTTTTCACCACCGTTGTGCTTAGCCTAAGTGCTTCCTCTTCCTGTTGGACAGACGGCTGACGCTCCCATAACCGGCAGAAAGCATCGTGCAGCACATCGTCGGCCTCATCATCGCCGGCTATGCGTGCCGCCAGTGACCGGAGGCGGCTCCGGAACACAGTGAAAACGTCGGTGATGGCATTCGTGCTCATTTTTTCTCTCTTTACATTAGATTAACGGAACCATACCTCGTTTGCAACATAAAGTTGTAAAAAATTTATTACCAAAGAAAGAATTTCAAACTCTATGGCTAAATCCTCTACAAAAGTATTCAGATTCTCAATTAGACAGATGTTATTTTCTGTTTTCTTGGCGTGACTGTGTTTGCTTTTTCAGATATTCATCTTTACCTATAAAATTTTGAGAACCGATGGCTCCTCCGGCATATTCAAACACTACGAAAGGAGAATAAACAATAGAGGCTTCCGATTCATTGATTTTTTCTTGTTCGTCAGAGGAGAGAGGTCTGTGATATA
>CAJUKF010000040.1 GCA_910587355.1 uncultured Muribaculaceae bacterium | reverse complement strand
AGGTAACCGCCCCCTCTCGAGCCCCGAAGGCAACACTGCCTCCGGGGCTTTTTTTATGCGCCTGCGCATCAGGTCTTTATCTCGCGGATTTAGTCACGGTGGGTTTGTAAGCCGCCGCTACGGGCGTGTATGACGTCGGGTTACAAACCCGCCGAGACTGCGGTAAGAAATTAAATCAGCTTTAGTCACGGTGGGTTTGTAACCGACCGCTACGGGCGTTTATGAGGTCGGGTTGCAGACCCGACGAGAGTGCTATCAGTGCGAGCTTATAAAAAAGCAGGCGACGGCCAAGGGTCGACGCCTGCTTTTTCGCGTTTTTTATGCTGTCTGAGGGCTTTTATTCCTTTGTGCCGTATGCGAGGTCACCTGCATCCCCGAGGCCCGGCACAATGTAACTGTGTGCGTTTATTTCGGGGTCAATCACACCTACCCATAGTTCGGCGTCTTCGGGCATTACAGCCTGCATGTAATCCACGGCTTTCTGGGATGCGATGACGGATGCTATGTGTACCTTTGCCGGAGTTCCTTTGGTGAGCAGAGCGCGGTAGCTAAGCTCCATCGAGGCTCCCGTGGCAAGCATGGGGTCGCAGAGGATGAGTGTCTTGCCGTTGAGCGAGGGCGATGCGAGATATTCGATGCAGACGTCGAAGTTCTCTTTTTCCTTGTATTTGCGGTATGCGGAGACGAATGCGTTCTCGGCGTTGTCGAGGTAGCGCAGGAAGCCCTGATGGAAGGGTACGCCGGCGCGGAAGATTGTTGCGAGGACAATCTGCTCGTCAAGGACATCGCTTATGGCATTTACGCCGAGCGGAGTTGGGGTCTCGACTTTTTTGTAACGGCAATCGCGGCTGATTTCGTATGCGAAAATTTCGCCTACGCGCTCGAGGTTACGGCGAAACCGCAGACGGTCGGACTGCATATGTATATCTCTCATTTCGGCCATATACTGGCTTACAAGAGAGGGGTGCTGTGCGAAGTTATGTATTTTCATTGAGGTTATGGGTGGTTGTCAGTCTTCGAGGAACTGGTTTCCTGCGAGTTTCATTTTGTTGTCGCGGACAAATTTGAGTATTTCGTCGCGTACGGGTGTGGGGTCGATGTCGGCCTCTATGCGTTTGAGTGCGTTGAAAGTTGAGGTAGATGTCTGATAGAGGTGACGGTATGCCTTGCCGATGTCGTCAATCTGTGTGTCGGTGAATCCGGCGTGCTTGCGCAAGACAATGGCGTTGATGCCATAGTAGCGGACGGGGTTGTGTGCCATGATGACGAACGGAGGTACGTTGGAGCTGATGCGTGTGCCGCCTTTGATGAGGACGTATTTGCCGATGTTGCAGTCTTCGTGAATAGTGACGCTTGATGAGAGAATTGTGCCTTCATCAATATTGACACCGCCGGCAATTGTTGTGTTATTGCCTACAACGATATTTTTGAGCAGATGTGAATCGTGGCCTATGTGGCTGTTTGCGAAAATGAAACAGCCCGAACCGATAACCGTGGCCTCCCCATCAATTATGCTTCGGTTGATAATCACATGTTCGCGTATAATGGTATTGTCTCCAATAGAGCAGAAAGTTTTGTGGCCTTTCCATCGGAAATCCTGCGGGTCGGCTCCGACAATGGCTCCCTGATATACTTTTACTTCCTTGCCAAGTGTAGTGCCGCGGATAATGGAAGCGTACGGCATGATAGTGCAGCCATCGCCGATAACAGTGTCGGCGTCAACAAAAGCAAATGGATGTATGGTGACGTTTTCGCCGATTTTGGCGGAGGGGTCAACAAAGGCTAAAGGGCTAATCATAGTATGAGGTGATAAAAGGGTTTCTTAGCGCAAATTTAATGTTTTTTTTCAATAAAACGTTTTTTGCGTAGAAAAATCCATTTTAACAGTGTTAAAGGCGAAATAATTACGAATCAGCATCTGTTACATCGGCATAAATGCCGAAAAGTTTCTTCAGCCCCGGCGAAGAACCGTACAATGCGAGCGCGGTTTCACGGCATCGATTGCGTAATTCTCCCGGAGATGTTGTATTTAAGAAGTCTTTTATCAGGCGTAAAAGCCCGTCGTCGGTGCGTGCGCCCTTCATAGCCGGATTATCGGTGGCAATCCCCTCGAATGTCCCTCCGATATCACGGGAAATGACTGGTGTGCCGCAACTCAGAGCTTCGCGGTTGGTGAGCGGGAGCGTGTCTGCACGCGTAGGATTGACCAATACCGTTGCACGTGAATATTCCTCAATCAGCGCAGTTCTGGAGGCTATCGGGCCAGTGGCATGAATACCTTGGGGAAGCTCCCCCCGGATAGTGCCGACAAGCCGTATTTCGATGTCAGAGGGGAGCTCTTGTCGGAGGTGGCGGAAAAAGTCGAGACCTTTAAGGTCGGTCCAAATATTTGCTACGCCGAGCACGCGATTAGGCAAGGGTTCGGCGGAAGGTTGAAATAGATTGGTATCGATGTCGAGTCTGACAGTAGTGCGGGGAATGTGGTTTAAGAAAGATTTGGACAACTGGTCTGACAGCCAGTCGCTGACAGGCAATAAGCGTAAAGTCGGGACAGAGGTAAATGAGCGCTGTTTGTCATCGAAATTCAGTGAGCTGCGGTCGAAGAACGACGCCGGATAGTTTTTAAGACACGGACAGGCGGAGCAGTGTGTCTGCCATTTGGTGCAGACCGTGCTCCCGACAGGGCTTGCGCAGTGGCCCGTATAGGCCCATGAGTCGTGCAATGACCACAGCACAGGGATGCCGCATGTGGCGAGCCAAGAAAACAGCGTGGGGTAGTGCAGATAGTATCCGTGGATGTTGTGGAGATGGATAATATCCGGGGCGAAAGCCTCGATTTCGCGGATAAATGCGAGGGTGGCACGGCGCCCCGAGAGGCCGTGCCGGTCGAACAGACGCGTTGCGATGCCGTGGATGACCGTGTCGAAGCGGCTGCCTATGCTGATGTTTATAACGCCGGTCATGTCGCCGCAACGGCCTTTTGCCACGGCCACGGTGTGACCGAGCTCAGCGGCTTTGTCGGCTATGGCCCTCATGTACGAGGGAATCGAGCCGCCCTGAGCAACGGTGTTGACCAGCAGAATTTTCATTGTTCGGACTGAGTGTAGACATAAGCGCCGAGGTCGGGTGCGGAGCCACGAGGGATGCCGTATCCGTCGGTGGCGCAGTCGGCCGGGACGAGTTCGGGATTTGCCGCTCCGATAGCCGGAGAGCCTTCCTTCAGGCGATAGTCGAAGAAATAATCGAGACGGACGGTGCGGAAAAGCGGGTCTTTGTCCCAGATGCAGGCTATGAAATTATCGTCGTCGCTGCCTTTGCTCTTGAGGAGGCAAGAGCGGAAGAAAACCGAAGTGCCGGCAAGGTCGCCGTGCGATATGTCAGTGCCGAGGCCGTAGACAATGGAGTTGGAGAATTCGGCGGCGATGTAAGGCAAGCCGGAGCCATCGTCGAGGCCGGTCTTGGGGTCGGCGCTGATGTGCGCGAACTGAATGGCCGGACCGCCTACGGCGGTAAAAAGGTAGTTGTTGGAGAAGGTACACTGGGCGAAGTCGTGACGGCCTCCCTGAAGGTAAACAAGTCCCTGCGAGGCATCGGAAAACTCGGAGCCGTGGGCTGTGACAGCCGAGTGATAGGCGCTCAGGACGAGACCTCCGGAATTCTGAAGGCGGCAGTTGAGCAAGTAGAGCTGCGGCTGCTGCGAATAGTCGGCCAGAGTGTCGCCGATGAGGGTGACACCGTCGACGGTGTTGCGGATGACAGTGTTTGCGAGGCGGTTGTCTTTGGAAGTTTCGGCGAAAAACACACCGCTCCACTGGCGCGACATGATGTCGAAAGAAATATCGCCGACAACGTTGCCTGTACGGTCGCCGGCCATGATGACCTGACGGTCGGGCGTGCCTTCCGACACAAGAGTGCCGCGGACGATGAGCGATGCCTTGTCGTGGAAACACAGACGTGTGCCGGGCGCGAGCGAGAGCATGACACCGGGTGCCACGACGAGCGAATCGTAGACGATATACGGCTTTTCCTGCTCCAGACGTGTGTCGGCGGTGAATTCGCGTGCGTTTAAGCGGACAGCGTTGATGCCCGAAGCAGTAATTCTGACGGTGCTCACACGGCTGTTGGTGCTGAAATTAAGGTCGGCGCCGAAGTCGGTGCGGAGGGCGTCGGTCTCGGGCAGACGGGCTTCAACAAAAACGAATATGGAGTCGTTGGGGCGTATTTCGACATTAGAGAAAGTCTTTCCCGAAATGCCGTCGACATTGAGGTGGAAATACGGCGCATCGTCGCCTGCGAGCGAAATATCGCTGATTGAAAGAGCCTTGCTGTGGCGGTTATGCACCACGAAACGGCGCGTGGGCGTTAGCTCGCCGGTGAACACATCGCCGATAGCGAGGGTGTCGACCGAAAAGGCGGGCTGGTCGGAGGGCGAAGAGGTAAAACCATCCTCGATGCAGCCGCAGAGCGCACAAACCGCTAATATAAATGTTGTTATTTTAAGTATAAGTTTCATTGTAAAACAATAACGCGGAAAAAGGAGCAATATTGCATTGATAATTACTACCTTTGCATAGCCAAAACCCGTAAGACAAGAAAAAAGGAAAAAGATGAGCGACACGATACGCACAGAAAAAGCCGAAAGTGAACGCAGGCTTCTTGAACTACTGGCACAGACATATCCCGACGTATCGTCGGCGAGTTCGGAAATAATGAATCTGGAAGCGATTATGAGCCTTCCGAAAGGAACAGAGCACTTTGTAGCCGATTTGCACGGCGAATACGAGGCTTTCCAGCATATACTCCGCAATGCGTCGGGCAACATAAAACGCAAGGTGACCGAGGCTTTCGGCACACAGCTGCGCGACTCGGAGATACGGCAGCTGTGCTCGCTGATATATTACCCCGAGCGCAAGCTTCAGATAATACGTGCCTCGGAGAACGAGCTGAGCGATTTCTATCGCGTGACGCTTTATCAGCTGATAAAGGTGTGTCAGGCAGTGTCGTCGAAATACACACGCTCGAAGGTTCGCAAGGCACTTCCGGCCGAGTTCGCCTATATCATAGAAGAACTTCTGCACGAATCGCCGTCGGACGACAACAAGCAGGAGTACTTCAACCGGATTATAGAGACAATCATCTCGACGGGGCAGGCGGATGCCTTCATCACGGCGCTGTGCTATGTGATACAGCGGCTTAGCATCGACCAGCTGCATGTGCTGGGCGATGTGTACGACCGCGGCCCCGGCGCGCACCTGATAATGGACGTGCTCTGCAGATACGGTAACTTCGACATACAGTGGGGTAACCACGACGCGCTGTGGATGGGCGCGGCCGCCGGCAACGACTGCTGCATAGCCAATGTGCTGCGTCTGTCGCTGCGGTACGGCAACATGGCGACGCTCGAGGAGGGCTACGGCATAAATCTTGTGCCGCTGGCAACCTTCGCCATGGATGTGTACGGCGACGACCCGTGTGAGAATTTCAGGGCCCGACTCGACCCCGAGGATGTGACGCACGACGACAAGACACGCCAGCTTTTGGCGAAGATGCACAAGGCGATAAGCATAATACAGTTCAAGCTCGAAGCGGCGATGATTGACAAGCATCCCGAGTGGCGGATGCAGGACCGTAAGCTACTGGAGCACATAGACTTCGGCAAACATGCCTTTGTGCTTGACGGCAAGACCTACGAAATGTGCGACACGCATTTCCCGACAATCAATCCGGCCGACCCATACGCCCTCACGCCCGAAGAGAGCGAGCTTGTGCGCAAGCTTCATCATTCGTTCATCATAAGCAGCCGGCTGAAAGAGCATATGAAGTGCCTCTTCTCGCACGGCTGCATGTACGGCGTATTCAACTCCAATCTGCTGTTCCATGCATCGATACCGCTCAATGCCGACGGCACGCTGAAAGAGATAGAAATAATGGGCAAGCGCGTCAAGGGCCGCGACCTCTTCAAGAGAGTGGGCATGATAATGCGCTCGGCAACTAACGACGACACACCGGCTGAAGAACGCGATTTTGCGGTCGATTTCTACTGGTATCTGTGGTGCGGCCCCGACTCGCCGCTGTTCGACAAGTCGCGCATGACTACATTCGAGCGCTATTTCCTTAAGGACAAGGAAATGTGGAAGGAGGAAAAAGGCTATTACTACAAGCTGCGCAATGACGAGACAGTGTGCGACATGATACTCGACGCCTTCGGCGTGACCGGCGAGCACCGGCATATAATCAACGGGCATGTGCCCGTGCGGACCAATGCAGGCGAATCGCCGATACGCGCCAATGGCAAACTGATGGTGATAGACGGAGGCTTCGCGAAAGCGTATCACAACACGACAGGCATTGCCGGCTATACGCTCGTTTACCACAGCCGCGGCTTCGTGCTGGTGCAGCATGAGCCGTTCTCGTCGGCTGAGGATGCGGTGATAAACGGCACGGACATCAAAAGCACCACACAGATTGTGGAGATGAGTTCGCGGCGTATGCGCGTACGCGATACCGACAAGGGCCGCGAACTTCAGGAGCAGGTGAAGGAACTCACAGAACTGCTGTATGCATTCCGCCACGGCATAATCAAGGAGCGGAGCATATGACGGAGGAAGTGACGCGTAAGAGAAACAGTATAAATATGCTCAGCGGGCCGCTTGCGTGGCCGATGCTGATGTTTGCCCTGCCGCTGATAGCGAGCGGACTTCTGCAGCAGTCGTTCAATGCCGTGGATGTGGCGGTAGTCGGCCGTTTCACCGGTCCGGAGGCTCTGGCGGCTGTGGGCTGCAATGGCCCTGTGATAGGTCTGCTGATAAATATGTTTCTGGGCCTCTCGGTGGGTGTAAATGTGATTATAGCCAACTATATAGGCCAGAACAACCGGCAGGGCGTTCGCGCCTCGGTGTCGGCCTCGGCCGTACTGGCACTCGGGAGCGGCGTGATTATGCTGGTGACGACGCAGATTGTGGCCCGGCCGCTGCTGACGGCGCTCGACACACCGCCCGAAGTGCTCGATATGGCAGTGGATTATCTGAGAATACTCGGCGCCGGTATGCCGTTCATGATTATATATAATTTCGGCTCGGCGATATTACGGAGTATCGGCGACACACGGCGTCCGTTCTTTATTCTTGTCGTGTCGGGAATTGTGAATGTGGCGCTGAACCTTGTGTTCGTGATTTGCCTCGGCATGGGCGTGAAAGGCGTTGCATGGGCTACGGTGATAGCGAATGTGCTGAACGCATTCATAATAGTGCTGCTTCTCGTGCGTGAACAGAGCGACATACATCTCGATATCAAGGCTCTGGCTCCGAACTGGAGGCAGATGCGCAAAATAGCCGACGTGGGCGTTCCGGCAGGCCTGCAGGCGACGGTGTTCTCGATATCGAATATCTTCATAATATCGGCAATCAACAGTTTCGGAGCCTATGCCATGGCCGGCTCGGCTGCTGCACTGAACTATGAGATGTACTGCTACTTCGTGATAAACGCTTTCGGTCAGACGTGCGTGGCTTTCGGCAGTCAGAACTACGGCGCCGGAAATCTGGAGCGCTGCCGGCGCGTGCTGCAGATAAGTCTGATTTACAGCACGGTGATACTTATAGTGCTCAATGTGCTCATAGCGTGGCAGCGCAATTTCTTCCTCGCGCCGTTCACGAGCGACCCCAATGTGCTGGCATATGCCGGCGAGCGCATCGTGGCTGTGCTTCTGTTTCAGTTCATAGCCTGCTACTACGAGATGACGGGTTCGATGCTCCGTGCGCTCGACTACTCGATGACACCGGCGCTGATAACAATTTTCGGCACATGCGTGATAAGGCTGCTGTGGGTGTTTTTCTTCCCGTCGGACGGCACTTTCGGGCAGCTGCTTAGCATCTATCCGATATCGTGGACGCTGACGGACATAATAATGTACTGCGCCTACCGCCGCATCAGACGGAGCGTGTACAGCCAGGCAGCGGCATAAAATTCGGTACTTGCATAAATTAGTAAAAATTACTAACTTTGCGGTCTGAAAGAAAATACAAAACAAACAACCATACAAATTTATGATAAACGCACAGGACATCAAAAACGGCACTTGCATCCGCATGGACGGCCGTCTGTATTTCTGCGTGGAATTCCTCCACGTAAAGCCCGGCAAAGGCAACACCTTCATGCGTACCAAGCTTAAAGACGTTGTCGACGGCCGCGTGCTCGAGCGCCGCTTCAATATCGGCGAAAAACTTGAGGATGTACGCGTAGAGCGTCGTCCCTACCAGTACCTCTATGCAGAGGGCGGCGACGACATCTTCATGGACCAGGAAACTTATGAGCAGATTCCTATCTCGAAGGACCTCGTTACCGGCGCAGCTTTCATGAAAGAAGGCGACGTAGTGGAAGTTGTCCGCGACGCATCGACCGAGACTGTGCTCTATGCCGAGATGCCCGTCAAGGCAGAGCTCGAAATCACCTACACCGAGCCCGGCATCAAAGGCGATACAGCCACCAACACTCTCAAGCCCGCAACTCTTGAGACCGGCGCTGAAATCCGTGTGCCTCTGTTCTGCAACACAGGCGACAAGGTACGCGTCGACACACGCGACGGTTCTTACATCGAGCGTGTGAAGGCTTAAGCCAGTCACTTTTATAAAATATATAAAACCCGGGGTTGCCCCTTCGTATGAGGGTGACCCCGGGTTTTTGTGTAAGTTGTTGATAATGTGTGACTTGATAAGTGTGCGGTTGATGCGTGCCAGAGGCACGTCCTTACAAAGGGAGCGATGCTGGGCACCATATTCGTAGCGGTGGGTTACAAACCCACCGAGACTGAAGGGGAATGATGCATGGCATCATATTGGAGGCGTCGGTGGCGTCGGGTTACAAACCCGCCGAGACTGAAGCCACGATATTGTAATGCGTTTATTCACAATATCGTGGCTCCGCCACTCTTTATGGTTATTTCGACTTCCACGCACTTCGTACGTGGTTAACAACGATAATGTGGCTCCGCCACTTTTTGATACGTCCCAATGCTGTTTACTTAAGTTCGCGAATTGAAATTATATTTCGTCGCGCGGACGCGATTAATCGCGTCCCTACTTTGATAACTTGAGATTTATCAGACGGTGAGGATTTCTTTTTCCTTTGCGGCGAAGATGTCGTCGATTTTTTTGAGGAATTTGTCGTGGATTTTCTGGACAGATGTCTCGGCATCTTTTTCGATGTCTTCCGACATGCCTAATTTGATAGCTTTCTTGAGTGCTTCGATAGCTTCGCGGCGGGCGTTGCGGACAGATACTTTGGCTGTCTCGGCTTCGGCCTTGCACTGCTTCACGAGGGCTTTGCGGCGGTCTTCGGTGAGGGGCGGAATGGCGAGACGGATAACTTCGCCGTTGTTCTCGGGCATGATGCCGACTTCGGAGTTTATGATAGCTTTCTCAATGGGCTTGAACATTGATTTCTCCCAAGGCGTGATGACGATTGTACGCGCGTCGGGGACGGTGACGTTGGCAACGTTGGAGATGGGTGCCATTGAGCCATAGTAGTCGACACGGACAGCGTCGAGGATTTTGGGGTTGGCTTTGCCAGCGCGGATGCGGGCGAGGGTCTCGTCGAGATAAGCGACTGCCTTTTCCATTTTGTCTTCGGCAGGCTTGATGTAGGTTTTCGGGTCGGTCATATGGTTTTAATTTAAGAATCTTGAAAAGAACAGAGTGTCTGCTTAAAGGTCGCTTTTTGTTGCGAGGGAGCGATATTGCTTTTCGTCGCGCGGACGCGATTAATCGCGTCCCTGCTTTCTTTAGACCAGTATTGATGTTGGAAATTAATAAACAAGAGTGCCGATAGTCTCGCCTTCGATAACCTTGCGGAGGTTGCCGGGAGTATCCATGTCGAAAACGACGATTTTCATGCCGTTTTCGCGGCAGAGAGTGGTGGCGGTGAGGTCCATGATTTTAAGGCCCCGGTTGTAGATTTCGTCGTAAGAGATTTTGTCGAATTTCGTGGCCGCGGGGTCTTTTTCGGGGTCGGCGGTATATATGCCGTCGACGCGCGTTCCCTTGAACATGGCATCGGCTTTGATTTCGACTGCACGGAGTGCTGCGCCGGTGTCGGTGGTGAAGAAGGGGTTGCCTGTGCCGCCGGCGATTATGGTGATTGTGCCGGCTGTGAGGGAGTTGAGGGCGCGCTGCGGGCTGTACTGCTCGCCGATGGGGCACATGTTGACTGCTGTGAGCACCTGAGCGCGTACTCCTATGCTCTCGAGGGCGGAGTTGAGGGCGAGTGAGTTGATGACTGTGGCGAGCATACCCATCTGGTCTCCTTTTACGCGGTCGAAGCCTTTTGACGCGCCCGAGAGGCCGCGGAAGATGTTTCCGCCGCCGATGACGATACCTACCTGAACGCCTGCTTCGGCGATTTCCTTGATTTGGCGAGCATAGTCGGCGAGGCGCTCCGGGTCGATGCCGTAGCCCTGGTGACCCATGAGGGATTCGCCGCTGAGCTTGAGAAGTATTCTTTTATATTTGGGTTCCATAAAAATGCGTTTTCGCAAAGATAAAAAATTTTTGCGAGAAGTAAGCTTTTCGGGTATGTTTTATTGATAAAGGTGCGCGGAGTATGTCATTCCGATGATTTCGAACGGCTGCAGTCGACGGCGCGCAATGCCTTTACGAAGAACCAGAAGTAAAGCGCACCGGCCATGAGGAGGCTCACGGAGAAGCTGAGCACGATACCGTACATGCCGAGTCCGGCCGGGAAGGCGAGGATGTAGGTGCAGGGTAGCCCCACGACCAAATAGCTTGCAATGGCAATGTAAAGCATGGGCATGACGTGCGATGTGCCGCGGAGTGCGTTTGCAAATGTGATTTGAGTGGCGTCGCCGAACTGATAAAGCACCATTGGCAGAATCAATGTGAGTGCAAGTGTGAGAACGGCCTCGTCGGTGGTGAAAAGTCCCATTATATGCCGTCCCCCGAAGATGAAAAGTGAGCATGTGACGAGCATGGCGGCAAGTATGAGGTGATAGCCGGCACGCGCCGAGCGCCGCATGGCCAGAGTATCTCCGCGTCCGGCGGCATGGCTCACGGGAATAGCCATTGCGGCACCGATGCTGTAGTAGATGCAGAAACCGAGCATACCGCTGATTGCTACTATCTGGAAAGCGGCGAGGGCATCGCGTCCAATCCAGCCTGCCATAATGGCAGAGCCGGAGAACGCGGCGGTCTCACAGGCCATCTGTATTGCCACGGGAAAGCCGGTGCGTGCGACGAGAGCGGCATTGCCCCGGCGCGAGGGAGCATGGAAGAAGCCGTTGAGGAACGGGCGTCCGCGGCGCGTGCTGAAGAAAACCCATGCCATGGCTACGGCGCAGATGATGCGTGCGCCCAGCGTGCTTATTCCTGCACCGGTGAGGCCGAGCTCGGGGGCGCCGAAATGGCCGAAGATGAGGATATAGTTGAAGAGGATGTTAAAGGCGTTAGCCGCGAGCACTATCCACGTCGGTACGGCAGTGTCGTTAATGGCAAAGCTCCACTGTGCCAGTACGTTGAAGATAGTGACAGGCAACATGCCGGCCAGCACTATAAGATAGTAGGGCCGGATTAGAGGCATGAGGTGCTCGGGCTGTCCGAAACTGTCGAGACAGAAGTATATGCCGAGCATCACTGCAGCAATGAGGAGGGTAAATACGGTGTTGACCCACAGGCCGGTGCGTGTGATGCGGCCGATAGAGTCGTTGTCATTGCGGGCGAAAAGCGCACCGATAAGCGGTGTGAGGCCGTAGGTGAAGCCTACACAGGCAAAAATGGTGACGTTGAAGAAATTATTTACAAAAGAAGCCGAGGCCAGCGCGTCGGTGGAATAATGACCCACCATGATGTTGTCGGCGAAGCCGACAGCAATGTTGCCGAGCTGACCCAGAAAAAGAGGAAACGCCAACTTACCGATAGTTCGGTAATAGTTGGCGTATATGGATATGAACTTTATCAAATCTTAATCGCGGTTGCCGCCGAAAATGCGGAGCAGATAAAGGAACAGATTAATGAAGTCGAGGTAGAGCGAGAGCGCACCGATAGTGGCGAGCTTCGACACAGCTTCGGAGGGAGCCATCATTGCCATGCGTTTTACCTGCTGGGTGTCCCATGCGGTAAGGCCGATGAAAATGAGGACGCCAACGATTGAGATAATCCAGTCGAGAGAGCTGCTGTGAAGGAAAATATTCACTATAGAGGCGATAATCAGACCGATAAGTGCCATAATAAGGAACGAGCCGATGCGTGAGAGGTCGCTTGTGGTGAAGTATCCGTAGACACTCATTGCGCCGAATGTGCCGGCGGTGATGAAGAATGTCTTGGTGATAGCCGAGGGGCTGTAAGCGAGGAATATGGTACACAGCATGAGGCCGTTGACAATGGCGAAGAGGTAGAAGAGCGCCGATGCACCTAAATTTGAGAGCTTGTTGATAGCCCCGGAGAGTGCGATGACGAAACCGAGTTCAGCGATTACGAGCACCCACATGAACCACTGGTGGCTGACAAGGAAATTGATATAGCCTGCCGAGGCGGAAGCCCAGAAAGCCGTGAGAGCGGTGACGATGAGCGCGAGCGTCATTTTGAAGTAGACGCGTTTCATGGTGTTGCTCACCAGAGACACAACACCCTGCCCGCCCTGCGGGTAGTTGTTGTAGTTGTTGTAATTGTCGGGTTGGTACATATTGTTCTTTTTACGGATTTACTCGACACTTAAACAATTATCGTGCCGAATCTGTTTGAGGAAAGAAAATTACATGCGTTCGGGGACGCGGATGCCGAGGAGGCTCATTGCAGTCTTCACTGTACGAGCGACGGCATCGGAGAGCGCGAGACGGAGCGAGCGTACCGAGGGGTTCTCTTCCTTGAGAATGGAGCAGTCGTGATAGAACTGGTTGTATTCCTTCACGAGGTCGTAGGTATAGTTGGCGATGAGAGCCGGAGAGTAATTACGTGCGGCCAGCTGCACAGTCTCGGGGAAGTCGCTGAGTGTCTGGATGAGCGATATTTCTTTTTCGTTGGGCTGAACGCCGGCGTAGTCGGTTGCCGAGAAGCCTGATTCGGCGGCTTTGCGGAGCACCGAACGGATGCGTGCGTAGGTGTACTGGATAAAAGGACCGGTGTTGCCGTTGAAGTCGATTGATTCCTTAGGGTTGAAGGTCATGTTCTTGCGCGGGTCGACCTTCAGGAGGAAATATTTGAGCGCACCGAGGCCTACGGTCTCAGCGATGCCGGCAATCTGCTCTTCGGAGAGGCCGTCGAGCTTTCCGAGTTCAGCCGATACCTGACGGGCGTTGGCCACCATCTCCTCCATAAGGTCGTCGGCATCGACAACAGTGCCTTCGCGGCTCTTCATCTTGCCTTCGGGGAGTTCGACCATTCCGTAAGAGAAGTGGACGAGGTCCTTGCCCCATTTGAATCCGAGTCGGTCGAGGAGAATGGAGAGCACCTGGAAGTGGTAGTTCTGCTCGTTTCCGACAACGTATATCATTTTGTCGATAGGATAGTCGTCGAAGCGCTGTTTGGCGGTGCCGATGTCCTGCGTCATGTAGACAGAAGTGCCGTCGCTGCGCAGAAGAATCTTGCGGTCGAGGCCCTCGCCGGTGAGGTCGGCCCATACGGAGCCGTCGGGGTCGCGTACGAGGAGCCCTTTTTCAAGCCCTTCGAGCACCTTTGCCTTGCCGTCGAGGTATGTGCGCGATTCGTAATAAATCTTGTCAAAACTTACGCCCATGCGCTTGTAGCTGGCATCGAATCCGTCGTAAACCCACTGATTCATGCGTGCCCAGAGGTCGCGCACTTCCTTGTCGCCTTCTTCCCAGCGGCGTAGCATCTGACGAGCTTCCTGCATGAGGGGCGATGCCTCCTTGGCTTCATCCTCGGTCATGCCCTTGGCCATGAGTTCTTTGACTTCGGCCTTGTAGTGCTTGTCGAAGGATACGTAGCAGTCGCCCACGAGGTGGTCGCCTTTCTTGCCGCAGCTCCCGGGAGTGGCGCCGTCGAAGTATTTTTTCCATGCGAGCATGGATTTGCAGATGTGTATGCCGCGGTCGTTGACGATATTCGTCTTGACGACGCGGTTTCCGGCGGCTTCAAGGATGTTTGAGAGCGAGCTGCCCAGAAGTATGTTGCGAAGGTGCCCGAGGTGGAGGGGCTTGTTGGTGTTGGGCGATGAGTATTCGACCATAACCAGCGGGCTTTCGGCCGTAGGAGTGACAGTGCCGTAGTTTTCGGTTGTCTCGATTGTGCGGAGTACATCGTTCCAGTACGAAGGCGCGATGACGATGTTGAGGAAGCCTTTGACGGTGTTGAAGGCGGCCACGGCGGGCTCGTTGTCGACGAGCCACCGGCCGATTTCGGTGCCTACGGCTTCGGGAGCTTTGTGTGCGGCCTTGACGAAGGGAAATACCATTACGGTGAGGTTTCCTTCAAATTCCTTGCGTGTAGCGGAGGTCTGAATGGAGTCGGGGGCGGCAGTAATGCCGTAAAGCTCGCCGACGGCCTTTGCGACGGCCGCGGATATTGTTTTGTCGAGTGACATCTTGTGCTTGTTAAAAGATTCGTTATTTGTATTTGTCGCCGAATTTAATGCTTGCGTCGGTAACCATCTGTTTGATTTTCTGCTCGCGGTCCATGCGGCAGATGAGGAGAACGCCGTCGGCATCGGCCACGATGTAGTTTTCGAGACCGTCGGCCACAATGAGTTTTTCGCCGCGGACGGCAAAGATATTGCCCGAGCAGTTGTAAGCGAGTACGTTGCAGTTCTGAGTGACGTTGTTATCGTTGTTCTTTGGCGAGAGGTCGAAGAGCGCGCTCCATGTGCCGAGGTCGCTCCAGCCGAAGGAAACGGTTTCGACGTATACGTTTGATGCGACTTCCATTACGGAGTAGTCAATGGAGATGTTCTTGCAGGTGGGGAAGACGCGGTCAATGAATTCTGTCTCTTTGGAATGGTCGAGATATGTCTCAGGCGGAGCGGCTGCGAAAACGGAAGCTATTTCGGGAACGTGTTCGTTGAGGGCCTCTATGATGCTTTTTGCCGACCAAAGGAAAATGCCGGAGTTCCAGAAAAATTCGCCTGTGGCGAGGAAAACCTTTGCCATTTCGAGCTCGGGTTTCTCGGTGAATGTCTTTACCTTGCTTATGCTGTCTTTGACGTGTTCGCCAATCTGAATGTATCCGTAGCCGGTCTCGGGACGTGTGGGAGTGATGCCGAGGGTAAGAAGGGCGTCGTTTGCCTCGACGAAATCGAAGCCGTCGCGCACACTTTTTTCGAATTCGTGCTCACGCGTAATCATGTGGTCGGCCGGGGTGACGATGATTGATGCCTCGGGGTCGCGAGTGGCTATGTGCCACGAAGCCAGCGCGATACACGGGGCTGTGTTGCGCCGTGCCGGCTCGAGGAGAATGTTCTCTGGCGGCAGTTCGGGAAGCTGCTCGTGCACGAAATCGGCGTAGAGAGCGTTTGATACGACAATTATATTGGATGGCGACACGATACCGGAGATACGGTCGAAGCTCATCTGCAGAAGAGTGCGTCCCGTTCCCAGGAAGTCGATAAACTGCTTAGGCATACGGGTGCGGCTGTAGGGCCAGAAGCGGCTGCCTATTCCGCCGCACATTATCACGCAATAACGGTGCGGGTTGGGGTCCATTTATGAAGTTTCTTGTTTAGAGATGCTAAGTTAGCAATTTAAAATGATAAGAGCAAATTATTTTTCGCTGAATACGATGTCGGCGATTTGTGCCGGTGTTGAAACGATATGGTCGGCATATGCGTCCTTGAGTTCGTTGATAGAACGGTATCCCCATGTGACTCCGCAAGATTCGACGCAGGCACGCCGCGCCGTCTCAATATCTACTCCGGAGTCGCCTACATAAAGTGTCTGCGCTTTGGGTGTGGGACAAATTGAGAGCGCCTTGAATACAATGGATGGGTCGGGCTTGCGGGGAAAGCCGTCGATGTTGCCGAGGATTGCACGGAAATTAGCATCGGGGAAATAATGGCTGATGATTTTTGTGACGGCTTCCTGATATTTGTTTGATGTGACAGCGAGGTTCACACCTTTGGCGGAGAGGTCTTCGAGCAGTTCGGGAATGCCGGGGTAAGGCACGGTTGTGTCGCAGCAGTGCTCATCGTAGTACTCCTTGAAAGCGGCGAGGGCATCGTGCACGTTTTTCTCGGTGCGCGCGTCGTCGGGGAGGGCGCGCTCGATGAGGCGTGTCACGCCGTTGCCTACGAGGGTGGGGTATATCCACAGTCCATGGGTGGGGAATCCGAGTGTCTGTAGTGCATAGTTGGTGGCGTTCGCAAGGTCGTCGATTGTCTTGAGGAGAGTGCCGTCGAGGTCGAATATTACATAAGATTTCATATCGGAGGTGTTTTTATGGGAGAGAACGGTTATCAGAAAGGATAGCCGACTGAGAAGTGGAAGTTTGCGTCGCGTTTCCAATTAGGATGGAACAATGGCCATGGCTCCTGGTTCATTGCGGGGTTGTGAGCTTTGAAGCCGAGGTCGAGACGCAGGAGGAAGTATGTGAAGTCGAGGCGTATGCCGAGGCCGTATGCGGCGGCGAGCTGTTTATAGAATTTATTGAACTTGAAAACGCCTCCTGGCTGGTTAGAGTAGTCGCGAATTGTCCAGATATTTCCGGCATCTACGAACAGTGCGCCTTCTATTACCCAGAACAGGCGGGCACGGTATTCAAGCGACAGGTCGAGGCGTATATCTCCGCACTGGTTGATGAAGTCGGTGACGGAGTTGTGTGCGTCGTATGCGCCTGGGCCAAGAGTGCGGACACCCCAGCCGCGCACACCGTTTGCGCCGCCTGCATAAAACCGTTTTTCGAAAGGCACCATGCTCGAGTTGCCGTAAGGAAAAGCAATGCCGAAGCCGGTATGCCATGAAAGGGAGTTGCGGTCGTTGAAGTTGCGGGTGTATGAGTAGTCGAATTCTCCTTTGAGATACTGGGCGTATTGTATGCCGAGGATTTTGTATACGCCGTCGGAGCGTTTTTGTCCGGCGATGTTAGATATGGCATACAAAAGGTTGCCGGCAGACTCTGCCGATATGCGCAGATTTGTTATGACGGGCTGCACGGCGAGAGCGTTGACTGTAGCGGTCGGTGCGCGCCGGTTTGTGCGTGTGAAAGTGTAGCCCATACGCATGATGAAGTGGTCTTCATAGCTGTAGCGGAGCAGAGGGTTGTCGGGTGCGATTTCATCGATGAAATTGAGTGTGGAGCGTGGCAGACGCACATAGTTGATGTCGATGAGGTCGAAGGTCTGGCGGCGTGTGTTGTCGCGGCGATACTGCTGCCACTTCCATTTCCATGCAGTGCCGAATATTAGGCGTGTGTACTCGGGGCGCTCCTGATAGTTTGCCGAAATGGTGAACTCGGTGGAGGCGAGACGGCGCTGCTTGAATGATTTGGACAGGAAGGGGCACTCGAATTTGGGAAATGTGATGCCCACTTCGGCAGCGTACTCGGTGTATCGCTTGTTGATAAGGCCTTCGAAGTTGCCCGAAATGCTCTCGTAGTTGGTGCGGAGCTTGGCTGTGAGGAGTTGCGAGCCTTTGTTGAGGTTGCGGTGCTGATATGTGAGCCCGACGCCGAATCCGAGGTCGCCTTCGGAGTTGGTTCCTTCGGCTTCGACTGCGAGACTCATCTTTTTGTTGCGGGCCAGATATATGTATGCGTCGAGTATGCCTGTGTCGCCAGCTGCGCCGACCGGCTCCATTTCAATATTAATGAATTTAAGGATGCTGAGTCGACCGAGTGCCTCGTATGTGCGCTCCACAGCGGCTGCTGAGTATGGCTTGCCGGCCTGTATATAGCACATTTCGTCGAGAATTTTCGGGCTGAGGTATCTGTCAGGTCCGAAAATAAAATAAGAGCCGGCATATTCGACCGTGTCACGCGCTGCGGCGCGGGCATCGATGCCGAATGAATCGTCGAGTACGAACGTAATCCGGCGTATCGTGTAGCTGTGATGCATGTGCGGGCTGAGTGTTAGGGTGTCGGCCGTATTGGACGAAATGCCCGCTGCAGCGCGCGAGTCGGGCGAGTGGAGATTGAGCGTGAGAGCCACATCTTTGCTCGAGGCAACGGTATCGGCGGTAAATGTGATGTATTCGCGGTTGAAGTTGTAGTATCCGGCATTGCGGAGAAGTGCTGTGATTCGGCCTCGTTCTTCATCAAGGACATTGCGGTCGAGAAGCATTCCCGGGCGAAGGTCAGACTCGCGTGCTGAAGCGAGAATGAGACGTCGGAGAGTGGTGTCGGGAACGTTGTAGCTTATGTTTTCTACACGGAATGGCTCGCCGGGAATGATGTGGTAGTGTACGTCGATGCGTTTTTTGCCTGACTTTGAAATTGTGTCGGCTTCTACGCGTGCATCGACATATCCGCGGTTGATTAATGCAAGGCGGAGCTGGCGTGCCGAGGCGTCGGTCAGCTCCGGGTCGTATATTACCGGCGCCTGTCCTAATCGGCGGAGCCAACGGTTGTACCACTTCGTGGAGTCGCGGCCTGAGAGATTGTATGTTGCGAGCTGGAGTTTGGCGAAGCCGAGCACTTTATGGTTGGGAGTCTGGCGGAGAAAATTGTAAAGCTCCGTTTCGTCGATTGTTCCGTTGTTGTCGACTTCAATATCCACTTTATCGAGCAGATAGCTGCCGTCAGGCACATGTTTTGTGACACTGCAGGCTGCCAGCAATATTGCAAAAGCAGCAAATGCGGACACCCTGAAAGCGAAAGATTTCGATATACGGATATGTGGACGCATTTTCAGACAGGGATGACGAAAAGGAAGCGTGCGCCCCGACGATACGATTTGTCAATTGTTATGGAGCCTCCGAGCAGACGTGCTATGAGCCTGCTTATGTAAAGACCGATACCTGAACCTGCGGCCGATGTGTCGAGTTTGTTGAAGCGTCCGAATATCATTTCCTCACGTCCTTCGGGTATTCCGCAGCCGGTGTCGGTGACGGAGAATGTTATTTTGCCTGCATCGCGGTCGATGCTGTAGTCGAGGGTTATAGCTCCTTTTTCGGTGAATTTACGGGCATTTGAAAGGAGGTTTATCAATACCTGCACCACACGCTGTCCGTCGGTGTTGATAATTTCGTCGGGCTTTTGAGCCGGATTGAAAATGACCTTTATCTGTGTTCTTGCGGAAAAACCGGTTTCGAATATCGAGTCTATCGCTACTTGTGCAATACGGTATACCGATGTGCCGGTGACGTTTACCGACATATTGTCATGTTCAAGGGATGAGATTTCGAGCAAATCGTCTACAAGCCTTAGCACAAGACTTGTATTCAGCTCTACGATGTTTGCGAAGCGCTGCAGGTAGCTGTTCTTGTTGTCGGGAATGCAGTCGACAATGAGCCGGGTGTATTCCGATACGGCATTGAGCGGTACTTTGATTTCGTGGCTGATGTTGTCGATAAATTCGTCTTTTAGTTTCTCTGCATTCTGTGCCCTGTCGCGTGCGACAATCAGCTCAGAGCGGGTGTCGCGCAATTCGTTGCGCTCTTTGCGCAGGCGCTCTGTTGATTTCTGCAGATTGGCAGTCATGCCTTTCATCTTTTTGTTATGCCGCCACAGAGTTATAATCAGAACCGACAGAAGAATGAGTGCGAAGGTGGAAATGCCGATGATTATGTTTGTTTTGCGGAGCTCGGTTTTGTGGCGCGATGCATAAATTTCGCTTTCTGCGGCCTGAAGTTCGTTTATTTCCGATATAATTTTGATTTCGCGGTAGCGGTCTTCCGATTTACTGTCGACAATGTCGTTGAGCATTTTGTTGAGGTGTGTCGCGGCCTCTAATGAAGCGTCTTTGTCACCCACAGCCTGAGCCGCCTCAAAGAGCGAAGAGTAGAGCGCATACTTGAATAGTTTGTTGCCAGAATGTGCTATGGCCTTTTTCAGGAGCGGTATTGCCTGCTGGTACTTGTTGTTGGCCATCAGGTATAGAGCATCGATACGCGGATTATTTGCGAGGTCGCTGGCTATTTCATTATTGGTTTGGGCGAGCTTGCGTATGGAGCGGTTAAAAATCTCTATTTCGGCCGGTGTGAGGGCCTTGTAGTTGCACATCAGGCGTCGGTAACAGATATACCTGTTGCGGTTCATCGAGCGGTATTTGCGGCCGCGCATTGAGTAGCTTGTGGATAGCGAATCAATTATGTTCAGGAGTTCCTTGTCGGCTTCCACTGCTTTGCCGGGTTCGAGATTGTTGGTGTAAATCGGTGCCATGCGCGTGTATAAGAGATTTCTTATAACCCCGAACTGTAGCTGCATGGTTTTTAGAACCGACATCAGCTGTGTCACATACTCGCTGTATAGCCCTCCGCGAGCTATATTGCCGAGAGTGTGGCAGATAATGTACAATTTACGGGCCTTTTCATAAGGGTCGGCCTCGGTCTCTGTCTGGATTTCGTGTATAAGTGCGGCGATTTCTTTCCGGGATGGCGGGTTGACAAGCATCCGGCTTTCGCTAAGCATGAAGTCGATATACAGCAGTGCCTCGCGGGTTTTGGGACTCTGTTCGAGGGATGCGAGGTCATTGCGGATTTGCTTGATAAGAGCGGTGTCGGTCTGGGATATGTTTACGCGGTAAAGACCCGTCTCGATGATTTCGGAAGTGTCGCGTGCGCTGAATGCGGTGTTGTAAGCCTGCTCGGCAGACTCTACGCGCTCTGCCTTGGTTGTGGAGAGGTCGAATATGTCAAGTAGTACGCGCAGGCTGTCGGAAGGCGTGTGTATGGAAGGCAGTACTTTTAAAAGGCTGTCGCGTATGCCGCCTGATTCATTTCCGGCAGCGTATGAACCGTAAATGCACAGAAAGAGGGCTGTTATGACTAATTTTAAAAGCAGTTTCATAATTGACTACAAATTTAGCCAAAAAATGCGTCAATGGCAAAAAAATAATGCACATACCTGTCTGAGCGAGAGCATGTGCATTGTTTTTTGTCCGGCTTTAGCAGGACTGGAGGCCAACTACATTATTGTGGCTTCACTCCCCAATCTGCGAATGGGGCTAACCACAATATCGTGGCTTCGCCACTCTACCATATGGGTTTGATTTCCACGCACTGCGTACGTGGTTAAGGACAATATCATGGCTCCGCCACTTGCGCCGGTTAGTTTTTTTGATTGAAATGTTTGCGTTTCAGCGTTTTATTTCGCCGACGAGGCGGAGGTTGGTTATGGGGTTAGTAGGGTCGTTAGAGATAATCTGGAGACGGGCGTTGAGGATATTGCCGGGAATCTGCGCGGGATTGATGTCGACGGTGACAGTGGCGGTTTTTCCCGGTTTGATGGTCTCGGTGCTGATTTTTGCGTAAACTCCGGGTTCGGCTGAATAGAGACGGCGGATTTTGAGAGCGGTTTTACCGGTGTTGGTGATTGTGCAACTCATCTGCGCGGTATTAGCTGACAGTTGGCCGAAGTCGAGTGATTTTGTGTCGGGGGTGATTACGGGTGCTTTCTGCAACTCTTTGGGGGTGAGCTTTGAGAAGTCTTCCTTGACTATGGCTACGGTAGGAATGGTACATGCCGGAGCTCCGTTGTCGGCAAGAACTGTGACGGAGTCGTTGAGAACGCCGTAGAGCGGTGTCTTGGAGGAGTGGATATAGAAGATATAGGTAAACTGCTGACCCGGCGGCACGGTGTCGGGCGTAACATCGACTGTGATATAGGGCGGCAGATTTTCGACCCGCGGCTGAATAGTGGATGTGGAGCGGTTGTAGGCTTCAAGAAATACTGGGCGCGTCTGACCTTTGAGGATTTCGCCGAACATGACGGCGCCGCGAGAGAGTTTGATTTTGTCGGAGCAGTCAACGGGGTATCTCTGTGCCACGGTAGACTCGGAGCCAACGACAGTACCGGTGATGTATAGTTTTGTGCGGGGTGCGTTGTTGGAGAATTCAACAGCAACGGTCTTTGTGAATTTACCGGGACGTCCGGCCGGGTCGTATGTCACGGTTATGGCCGCCGTGTCACCCGGAGCGACTGCGTCACGCGAGTATTTGGGCGATGTGCATCCGCAGGAGGCGTGAGCACGGACAATTGAGACGGGCTCGGAGGATGTGTTTACGAATTTGAAAATACAGTCGACAGGACCGACGCTTTCGTCGATAGCGCCGAAGTTGTGAGTTGTCTCAAGCCAATGAATCTGTGCGCCGGCCGTGAAGGCGAGTGCGAGTGCGATTAATGCGATAAAACTGCGGAATGATTTCATGCGTCAAAATTACAAAATTTTTCTTGACTACGGTGTGATGAACAATTGCGCGAGCGCGTATTTAAATGATAACGCCGGGAGGGTCCGGGAGGTTCGGGCTGCTTACAGATTTCCCGACGGCAGGGAAAAACGGCATAAGAGCGCTGTGATGTGTCGGTAAATTTGCAACGTAAACACAAAACACGGTTAATTATGGAACAAGAACAGACAAATCCGCCCGAGGTGACACCGGCGACCGACGGCACACCGGACGTGGAACTGCTGCGGGCAATCAGCGCCAACGCCGAGTGCGCCCATATACTCGCTGCGATAGCTGCCGGAGGCAATCCGAAAGAACTGCTTGCCACCCTGCTTCCGGCGGAAGGAAAACCCGAAGCCGAAAAACAAACTGCAAAGGGGCCGGAGGTGGCAATGTATCAGAGCCCGTCGCAGGCTGCGGCAACTGATATGGCAGGAGATTCGTATCCGGCATTTTTAGCTACGGAAACCCCGGATTTCTGGGAAGGTATTTTTTGATTATTAATCCATTTTATCAACAAACATCATGAGTGAAAATGTAAACATCGCCCCAGGGGCAGCCGGAGGCCGTCACGTCAGCGGCGCACCGGCAACGACTGAAAACATCCGCACGGCATCGCCCGACCTTCTGCGGAACGCCATCGACCGCCGCATAGTGAAAGTGCGTCCTATGTCGACACCCGTCGACCAGCTCACACGCTGCGCAGCGAGCCGCCATGCGACGGCCATGACCGTGGAATATTACTCGGTTGATACAAAGCAGACACAGGCTACGTTGCTTGAAGCATCGACCAACAACGGCAAGGACCGCGGAGATGGTTTTGTATCGGCCATCCTCAAAACCTCGGCCGACACCATATTCGATGTGTCGGAGACCGTGCTTGTGCCTTCTGTAGCCGGCACGGCATCAGAAGGCGGCGTGACAGTGCCTCTGATGTTATATGTGGTCAGTCGCCCCTCTGATGGCGGAGTGGAAGTTGTGGCGTTGAACGGTCCCTCGCGCACTACAATCGACCAGGTGCTGCATGAGGTGCCCCTGCTGCAGCAAGGTACGGTGCTGGTGCGCATGGGCCGTGCTGCCACCGAACTCGATGTGCAGACCCCCCAGTTCTCGGCTATGCCACGAAAGGCATCGAATAACTGCCAGATATTCAAGATGCAGGTAGAGGAAAGTACCATGGCGAAGCTTGCCGGAAAGGAAGCCGGGTGGTCGTTTTCCGACCAGGAGGAGGCCGCAATTATAGACATGCGTCTGGGTATGGAGAAAAGTTTTATCTTCGGCAGCCGCGGCAAATATTTCGACCCGGTGAAGAACGAGAACGTTTATTTCACAGGCGGCATCTGGGGCCAGGCACCCCGAAGCGCCGAACTTGACCTCGACACTCTTACAGAAGGCGACCTTATAGACCTATGCAGCAAGGCGTTTACTGGCAACAACGGCTCAAAGCGCAAGATACTCATTGCCGGCACTCGTCTTATGGAGGCGCTCAGCAAGCTGCAGTACAGCAAGGTGCTGTCGGCCGGCGAGACACGCGTGAAGTGGGGAATTGAGTTCAAGGAGATAGTGTCGAATTTCGGCACGTTTTATGTGCTCCACTCCGAGGTGTTCGATGCCTGCGGTCATTCCGCGGATGGCTTCATTCTCGACCCCAATTATCTGACTAAATATGTGCATGTGCCTTTCCAGGCCGAGAAACTCGACCTCCGCGCGTCGGGCCAGCGCAACACTGATGCCGTGGTGCTCACCGAGGCATCGTGTCTGGTGCTCCGCTATCCGCAGGCACATATCCGTGTAATAGGTAAAGCTGCCTGAACATGAGGGTGTCGCTGACAAAAGCCGAAATGCTGGAGCGGCGGCGCATGGCCTCTGGTCTTGAACCTCTGCGCGACGACTGCACCGTGGAGCTCACTGCCGGTATTGATTTGGACGGTGTGCTCGAGGCGCAGCTTCGGCGGAGGTATCTCGACTTGCTCGACAACGGGGAGCGGCGCAAGATTTCGGCAGAGGACGTGTCGGATATGACAGCCCTCTCCACCGTGACAGACAGTTCTATCGGCGGCGTGCTTCTGACACCGCCCGATAACTGTCGCCGTACGCTCGATGTGCAGCTCGAAGGGTGGGTGCGCCCCGTGGAAATATTGCCGGTGCAGGAGGCTGAGGGAGTGATGTCGCGGCAGCTTAATCCGTTTACCGCCGCTACGGCAGATTGTCCGGCTGCTGTTGTCATTGCCGAACGCCGAGGCGCCCGACCGCCTGAAATAATGGCATGGCCGGCGGCTCTTAATGTATCGCTTCTAACGGCGACAGTTGATTACGGGCCGGAGCGGTATGTGCTTGACGAATGCGGCATTGAAGATTTGTTTTCTGACAATATAGTTATATGAAGACAGTACTTGAATCGGCCTACAGAGCCTGGAGTGCCGCGTCGGCCTTTCGCGTCAGGCGTGAGCGATACAAGAATTATACCTACGGCGACCAATGGTGCGATATGGTGACCGACCGCAAAGGGCGCCGTATACGAGAGGACAGATTACTGTTTGAAAGCGGGGGCCGGCCATTGACCAACAATCTGATTCGACAGTTGGTTAAGACTGTGGTAGGCCGCTACCGCACACAAATGGCCGAAAGCGGATTTTATACCAGTGGCGGGATTGCCGACATCGCACGACGTAATTCTCTTGCAGAGCTTGACAGCCGTATGCTCGAGGAGTTTCTCATTTCGGGGTGTGCCATACAGCGTATAACCGACGAGCGACGGTGGGAGGGTTGCGGAGTATGGGTAGACAATATCGACCCCCGCCGTTTCTTCGTGAACTCTTTCCACGACCCGCGCGGCTGGGATATAGACCTTATAGGAATGCTCCACGACATGAATCTGCCCGAAGTGGTGAACCGTTTTGCCGGAGGCAGCATGCAGCGCGCGGCCGAGTTGAGACGGATTTATGGGAGCGCCGAGAGCCCGGGCGCTTTTTCGGGCAGCGAACTGGGCTCTCCGGAGTGCTCGATGGAGTTTTTCTGCGCGTCGGAGCCGGGGCGCTGTCGTGTAATAGAGGTGTGGACACTCGACTGCCGCGAAAAGAGCGGAGACGACAGTCCGGCACTCGATTTCGCATGGCACTGCCGCTATCTCGCTCCCGATGGAACTCTGCTTGCGGAATACGATTCGCCATATGCGCACCGTATGCATCCCTTTGTGGTAAAATTCTATCCTCTCACCGATGGTGAAGTACATCCGTTTGTAGAGGATGTTATAGACCAGCAGCGGCATATCAACCGTCTTATAGTAATGATTGACAAGATGATGACTACGGCAGCTAAAGGTGTGCTTCTTTTCCCGATGGACCAGCTGGCTGAGGGTATAAGCTGGGAACGCGTGACTGACGTATGGGCTCACAGCGACGGCGTGATTCCGATTACGGGCCGCGGCCATCATCTTCCGCAGCAGGTGGTGACGAATACGGCGAATTCGGGGGCGTACCGGTTGCTTGAGATGCAGATGAAGCTCTTCGACGATATCTCGGGTGTAGGCGACGCGCTTTTGGGCAGACGCGCAGTGGGCGTGAACGGTGCTGAGATGCTCGAAAGCCAGGTGCACAACGCGACAATAGCTCTGTCGGATATCTTTGAGTCGTTCACGGCGTTCACTATGGCGCGCAACGAAAAGTCGCTTGCCGTATAAATAAAAAAGGCCTCCGGAGTCATGAAAAGTTCCGGAGGCCTTTTTGTGCGTCTGTATGCTGATTATTCAGAGCATTTGGCGTTGATGAATTCGCGGTTGAGACGGGCGATATTGCTCAGAGGAATGCTCTTGGGGCACTCGGCGGCGCACGCACCGGTGTTGGTGCAGTTGCCGAAACCGAGTTCGTCCATTTTGCGGACCATGGCGCGTGCACGGCGCTTGCGCTCGACCTGACCCTGGGGCAGAAGAGCGAACTGGCTGACCTTGGCCGAAACGAAGAGCATGGCCGAGCCGTTCTTGCAGGCAGCCACGCAGGCACCGCAACCGATGCATGTGGCGGAGTCCATGGCGGTGTCGGCTACAGACTTGCTGATAGGTATGTCGTTTGCGTCGGGAGCACCGCCGCAGTTGAACGATACATAGCCGCCGGCCTGCTGGATTTTGTCGAAGGCGGTGCGGTCGACCATGAGGTCGCGGATAACGGGGAATGCAGCCGAGCGCCAGGGTTCGATGGTGATTGTGTCGCCGTCGTTGAACTTGCGCATGTGGAGCTGACATGTGGTGATGCCCTGTACGGGACCGTGGGGATGACCGTTGATATAAAGCGAGCACATGCCGCAGATACCCTCGCGGCAGTCGTTGTCGAATACAACAGGCTCTTCGCCTTTTTCAACGAGCTGCTGGTTGAGCATATCAAGCATTTCGAGGAAGCTGCTGCCGGTCGACACGTTGTCGAGGGCATAGTTGACGAACTGTCCTTTCTCTTTGGGACCACGTTGACGCCAAATTTTCAGTTTTACGCTGATATTATGTTCCATTTTACGATGTTGATTCTTTGGTAGCGGAGGCACGGAAGCTCATGCGTCCGGGCCGCCGCCCGTGGTTAAAAATTAGGATTTGTAGTTGCGGGTCTGTACCTTTATAGCTTCGTAGTTGAGAGGCTCCTTGATGAGAATGGGCTTCTCGCCGTCGCCGGTGTATTTCCAGCAGCTTACATACATGTATTTGTCGTCGCGGCGGGCGGCTTCGCCGTCGGCGGTCTGGTATTCTTCGCGGAAGTGAGCGCCGCACGATTCGT